>NZ_JABWMS020000057.1:0-29828 GCF_013369155.2 Escherichia sp. 94.0001
ATATAAATATTATTAAAACAGTAAAAAATCAAGTGCGTAATAGGACATCACCAATAATTCAGAATATATTTATATTAATTTGTGCATCAATAATAAACCGTTGATACACTTTATAAAAAAGGCCGCCCGTCGGCAGCCCTTTTATATCAATGATGAAAATTACTCAACCGTTACCGATTTTGCCAGATTACGCGGCTGGTCAACGTCAGTGCCTTTAATCAGCGCAACGTGATAGGCCAGCAGCTGCAGCGGAACGGTGTAGAAGATCGGTGCAATCACCTCTTCCACATGCGGCATCTCGATGATGTGCATGTTATCACTGCTCACAAAACCAGCATCCTGATCGGCGAAGACGTACAGTTGACCACCACGCGCACGAACTTCTTCAATGTTGGATTTCAGTTTTTCCAGCAGTTCGTTGTTCGGTGCGACGACGATAACCGGCATATCCGCGTCAATCAGCGCCAGCGGACCGTGTTTCAGTTCGCCTGCTGCGTAGGCTTCCGCATGAATATAAGAGATCTCTTTCAGCTTCAATGCGCCTTCCAGCGCAATTGGGTACTGATCGCCACGGCCCAGGAACAGCGCGTGGTGTTTGTCAGAGAAATCTTCTGCCAGAGCTTCAATGCGTTTGTCCTGAGACAGCATCTGCTCAATACGGCTCGGTAACGCCTGCAGACCATGCACGATATCATGCTCAATAGAGGCATCCAGACCTTTCAGGCGAGACAGCTTCGCCACCAGCATCAACAACACGGTTAACTGAGTGGTGAATGCTTTGGTGGACGCCACGCCAATTTCCGTACCCGCATTGGTCATCAGCGCCAAATCGGATTCACGTACCAGCGAAGAGCCAGGAACGTTACAGATTGCCAGCGATCCAAGGTAACCCAATTCTTTTGACAGACGCAGACCCGCCAGGGTATCCGCGGTTTCACCGGACTGCGACAGAGTGATCATCAGGCTGTTACGACGCACGGCTGATTTGCGATAGCGGAATTCAGAGGCGATTTCAACATCGCACGGAATACCTGCCAGCGCTTCAAACCAGTAGCGGGAAACCATACCGGAGTTGTAAGAAGTACCACAGGCGAGGATCTGAATATGTTCAACCTTCGACAGCAGTTCGTCGGCGTTCGGTCCCAGCTCGCTCAAATCAACCTGACCGTGGCTGATGCGCCCGGTAAGGGTGTTTTTGATCGCGTTCGGCTGTTCGTAGATCTCTTTCTGCATGTAGTGGCGGTAAATACCTTTATCGCCCGCGTCATATTGCAGATTGGATTCGATATCCTGACGTTTCACTTCCGCGCCAGTTTTATCGAAGATGTTTACCGAACGGCGAGTGATTTCCGCAATATCGCCTTCTTCAAGGAAGATAAAGCGACGGGTCACTGGCAACAGCGCCAACTGGTCAGAAGCAATAAAGTTTTCGCCCATGCCCAGGCCAATCACCAGCGGGCTACCAGAACGAGCCGCCAGCAGGGTATCCGGGTGACGGGAGTCCATAATTACCGTACCGTACGCGCCGCGCAGTTGCGGAATAGCACGCAGAACAGCCTCACGCAGAGTACCGCCTTGTTTCAGTTCCCAGTTCACCAGGTGTGCAATCACTTCGGTGTCGGTTTCAGAAACGAAGGTATAGCCACGTGCTTTTAACGCTTCACGCAGCGGTTCATGGTTTTCGATGATGCCGTTATGCACCACCACAATGTGTTCAGAAACATGCGGATGCGCATTCACTTCTGAAGGTTCGCCGTGCGTCGCCCAGCGAGTGTGAGCAATCCCGGTGCCGCCATGCAGAGGATGTTCTTCCGCTGCCTGGGCCAGCATCTGGACTTTACCGAGGCGACGCAGGCGGGTCATATGACCTTCTGCATCTACAACCGCCAGACCGGCAGAGTCATATCCGCGGTATTCCAGACGACGTAAACCTTCAAGAAGGATTTCTGCTACATCACGTTGCGCGATCGCGCCAACAATTCCACACATAGTTTTTGATTCCGATTTATATCGTTGTCGGTCAACCTGTATGCCCGTTTTTCGGGCGCCCCGAGCCTTTGTAGAGAGTGGGGTTATTTTTATAGTTACTGCTTGTGGGCGGGAGATTATGTTATCTCCTCACCCCATATGGCCGGATTACCCAGCCAGAATTACTTTTTCTTTACCGGACGACGCCAGCCTTCTTTTTGCGACTGCGGCACACGGCTGATTGCCAGAGCATTTTCGCCAACATTACGCGTCACAGTTGTACCCGCAGCAATGGTTGCGCCTTTGCCTACCGTTACCGGGGCCACCAGCTGAGTATCGGATCCAACAAACACATCGTCGCCAATAATGGTTTTAAATTTATTGGCACCATCGTAGTTGCAGGTAATGGTTCCTGCGCCGATGTTGACGTTATCGCCAATTTCCGCATCCCCCAGGTAAGTCAGATGACCAGCTTTCGAGCCTTTACCCAGACGCGCTTTTTTCATCTCAACGAAGTTACCGACGTGTGCGCCTTCCAGCAACTCAGCACCAGGACGCAGACGGGCAAACGGGCCAATGGTACAGGCCGCTGCCAGATTCGCATCTTCCACAACGGTATACGGGCTAATTTCGCAATCATCGCCAATCACGCTGTTTTTAATCACGCAACCGGTGCCGATTTTCACACGATTACCGAGAGTCACGTTGCCCTCGATGATAACGTTAGTATCAATTTCAACATCGCGCCCGTGAGTAAGCGTACCGCGCAGATCAAAACGCGCCGGATCGCGCAGCATAACGCCTGCTAACAGCAGCTTTTCAGCTTGTTCGGACTGATAAACGCGCTCCAGTCGGGAGAGTTGCAAGCGATTATTCACGCCTTCTACTTCGCTTAAACGTTGCGGATGAACGGCAACAATTTCACGTCCTTCCTGATACGCCAGCGCAATAATGTCGGTGATGTAGTATTCGCCCTGCGCATTATTATTGGTCAGCTTCGCCAGCCAGCGTTTCATATCTGCGCCGTTGGCGATCAGAATGCCGGTGTTGATCTCCTGAATCTGACGCTGCTCGTCGGTGGCATCTTTGTGCTCAACAATGCCGGTAACTTTGCCGTTTTCACGGGTGATACGTCCATAACCGGTCGGATCATCCAGTTTCACCGTCAGCAGACCAATGCCACCCTGCGGTTTAGCATCACGCAGGCGCTGGAGTGTTTCAACAGAGATCAGCGGCACGTCGCCGTAGAGCATTAAAATGTCTTCGTCATCGGCAAAAAAAGGTGCGGCTTGCTGCATTGCATGGCCCGTACCCAGCTGTTCTGCCTGAAGCACCCAGTTCAGGTTATCGTCTTTCAACGCCTGTTTAAGCAGATCGCCGCCGTGACCGTACACCAGGTGAACGTGCGCTGCGCCTAATTCATTCGCAGCATCAATGACATGCTGAACCATCGCTTTCCCGGCAAGGGTATGCAGCACTTTCGGAAGATCGGAATACATGCGCGTGCCTTTACCTGCGGCAAGGATCACTACGCTCATAGCATTATTCAACATACGCGTCCTGACTGTAATTTGAGAACGAATTTAAACCGCTTCACCTTGAAAAAACTACATTTTTTTCATCGTGAAATGGACAGAGGATAAATTGTTCAATAACGGATTATCCCCGCTGACGAAAGCGCCATTTTCGACCATCGTCACGCCTTTTGTCTGCAGAAAATTAAGGCAGTACCTTCATTTAAGCGTCAGGTGGATGTTTTTGCTCTTATTTCGATCAATGAATAAACGGGAAACAGGGGGTTTTATATCAGCAGGATCTATGTGAACGCTCTTCAGGACGGGTCAATACGCGTAAAAAAAAGCCAGTCTGTTTCCAGACTGGCTTTTGTGCTTTTCAAGCCGGTGTTACATCGCTTTTTTGGTCAACTCGATAACGCGCAACTGCGCGATCGCTTTGGCCAGTTCCGCAGACGCCTGAGCGTAATCTACGTCGCCGTGAGAGCTGCTAATGTGCTCTTCAGCCTTACGTTTCGCTTCCATGGCTCGCGCTTCGTCGAGATCCTGGCCGCGAATTGCGGTGTCGGCCAGAACGGTCACGTTGCCAGGCTGCACTTCAAGAATGCCGCCAGACAGATAGATAAACTCTTCGTGACCGTGCTGTTTCACGATGCGAATCATACCAGGCTTAATGGCGGTGAGCAGCGGTGCGTGGCCAGGGTAAATGCCCAGTTCACCTTCGCTACCCGTTACCTGGATTTTCTCGACCAGACCAGAGAACATTTGTTGCTCTGCGCTGACGACGTCCAGGTGGTAAGTCATTGCCATATCACCCTCCGATTAAGGCGTTAAAGTTTTTTGGCTTTTTCCACAGCTTCTTCGATGGAACCGACCATGTAGAACGCCTGCTCCGGCAGGTGATCGTATTCGCCTTCCATGATGCCTTTAAAGCCACGGATGGTGTCTTTCAGGGAGACGTATTTACCCGGAGAACCGGTGAATACTTCTGCCACGAAGAACGGCTGGGACAGGAAGCGCTGGATCTTACGAGCGCGCGCTACCACCAGTTTGTCTTCTTCAGACAGTTCATCCATACCCAGGATGGCGATGATGTCTTTCAGTTCCTGATAACGTTGCAGGATGGACTGAACGCCACGCGCGGTGTCGTAGTGTTCCTGACCAACCACCAGCGGGTCCAACTGACGGCTGGTAGAGTCCAGCGGGTCAACGGCCGGGTAGATACCCAGAGACGCGATCTGACGGCTCAGTACCACGGTTGCGTCAAGGTGCGCAAAGGTGGTTGCCGGAGACGGGTCAGTCAAGTCATCCGCAGGTACGTATACCGCCTGTACGGAGGTGATAGAACCAGTTTTGGTGGAGGTGATACGTTCCTGAAGAACGCCCATCTCTTCCGCCAGAGTCGGCTGATAACCTACCGCTGAAGGCATACGGCCCAGCAGTGCGGATACTTCCGTACCGGCCAGGGTGTAACGATAGATGTTGTCAACGAACAGCAGAACGTCACGACCTTCGTCACGGAATTTCTCAGCCATGGTCAGGCCGGTCAGTGCAACGCGCAGACGGTTTCCCGGCGGCTCGTTCATCTGGCCATATACCAGGGATACTTTGTCGATAACGTTGGAGTCGGTCATTTCGTGGTAGAAGTCGTTACCCTCACGAGTACGTTCACCTACGCCCGCAAACACAGAGTAACCGGAGTGCTCGATCGCGATGTTACGAATAAGCTCCATCATGTTTACGGTTTTACCTACACCCGCACCACCGAACAGACCGACTTTACCGCCCTTAGCGAACGGACACATCAGGTCGATAACTTTGATACCGGTTTCCAGCAGTTCCTGAGAGTTTGACAGCTCTTCGTAGGAAGGTGCTGCGCGGTGAATCGCCCAACGCTCTTCTTCACCGATCTCGCCTTTCATGTCGACCGGTTCACCCAGTACGTTCATGATACGGCCCAGAGTCGCTTTACCTACCGGGACTTCGATCGGGTGTTCGAGGTCTTTTACATCCAGACCGCGACGCAGACCGTCGGAGGAACCCATTGCGATGGTACGCACGATACCGCCGCCGAGCTGCTGCTGAACTTCCAGCACCAGACGCTCATTACCATTTTGCACCTCAAGAGCATCGTACACGCGCGGTACGGCATCCTGAGGGAATTCGACGTCAACTACGGCGCCGATTACCTGGACAATCTTTCCAGTAGCCATCTTAAATCCTCTACGAAATAACCTGTTTAAACCGCGGCGGCCCCCGAGACGATCTCGGTGAGTTCCTGAGTAATGCTGGCCTGACGAGCTTTGTTGTATACCAACTGCAGCTCTTTAATCAGGCTGCCGCCATTGTCGGTCGCGGCTTTCATCGCCACCATACGGGCGGCCTGCTCGCTGGCCAGGTTTTCAACCACGCCCTGATAAACCTGAGATTCGACATAACGACGCAGCAGGGTATCCAGCAACGCCTTCGGATCGGGTTCGTACAGGTAATCCCAGGATTTATGTTTCAGATCATCATCATCTGATGCCGGTAACGGCAACAGCTGGCTGATGGTCGGAACCTGAGACATGGTGTTAATAAATTTGTTGCTGACAATGTAAAGCTTGTCCAGACGGCCTTCATCGTAGGCCTGCAACATCACTTTTACCGGACCGATCAGTTCGGACAGGGAAGGGTTATCCCCCATGCCGGTGACCTGGGCAACAACATTGCCGCCCACGGAGTTGAAGAAAGACACACCTTTTGAGCCGATCATTGCGAGGTCGCATTGAACGCCTTTGTCGGTCCAGGTCTTCATTTCCGCCAGCAGTTTTTTGAACAGGTTAATGTTCAAACCACCGCACAAACCACGGTCGGTCGACACCACCAGGTAGCCCACGCGTTTAACGTCGCGGTCTTCCAGGTATGGGTGCTTATATTCCAGATTACCGTGTGCAAGGTGACCAATCACTTTGCGCATGGTTTCTGCATAAGGACGGCTGGCCGCCATGCGATCCTGCGATTTACGCATTTTGGAAGCGGCGACCATCTCCATCGCTTTAGTGATCTTTTGCGTGTTCTGGACGCTTGCGATCTTACTACGTATCTCTTTTGCGCCGGCCATGAGCTTCTCCTCAATGCCTTGCGGCCTGCCCTAAGGCAAGCCGCCAGACGTTACCAGGATTGGGTTGCTTTGAAGGAATCGAGGATGCCTTTCAGCTTGCCTTCGATTTCGTCGTTGTAGCCACCGGTCTGGTTGATCTCTTGCATCAACGGAGCGTGATCACGGTCGACGTAAGCCAGCAGAGCGGCTTCGAAGCTGCCGATTTTCGACAGTTCAACATCCGCCAGGTAACCACGTTCTGCTGCGAACAGAACCAGAGACTGTTGCGCTACGGACATCGGCGCATACTGTTTCTGTTTCAGCAGTTCGGTCACTTTCTGACCGTGGTCAAGCTGCTTACGTGTTGCATCGTCAAGGTCGGATGCAAACTGAGAGAACGCTGCCAGTTCACGATACTGTGCCAGAGCGGTACGGATACCACCGGACAGTTTTTTCATGATCTTGGTCTGTGCTGCACCACCAACACGGGATACGGAGATACCCGGGTTAACCGCAGGACGAATACCGGCGTTGAACAGGTTGGTTTCCAGGAAGATCTGACCATCGGTAATGGAGATTACGTTAGTCGGAACGAACGCAGAAACGTCACCCGCCTGAGTTTCGATAATCGGCAGCGCGGTCAGAGAACCGGTTTTCCCTTTCACTTCACCTTTGGTGAAGGCTTCAACGTATTCGGCGTTAACACGCGCAGCACGCTCCAGCAGACGAGAGTGGAGGTAGAATACGTCGCCCGGGAATGCTTCACGTCCTGGCGGACGACGGAGCAGCAGGGAGATCTGACGGTAAGCAACAGCCTGTTTAGACAGGTCATCGTAAATGATCAGCGCATCTTCACCGCGGTCACGGAAGTATTCGCCCATTGCGCAACCGGCATACGGCGCCAGGTATTGCAGTGCAGCGGATTCAGACGCGGTTGCTACCACAACGATGGTGTTAGCCAGTGCGCCGTGCTCTTCCAGTTTACGTACCACGTTAGAAATAGTGGACGCTTTCTGGCCGATAGCGACATAGATACATTTGATACCGGAATCGCGCTGGTTAATGATGGCATCGATTGCCAGTGCGGTTTTACCGGTCTGACGGTCACCGATGATCAATTCACGCTGACCACGACCGATTGGGATCATGGAGTCAACGGCTTTATAACCGGTCTGTACCGGCTGATCTACGGACTGACGTTCGATAACGCCCGGGGCGATAGCTTCTACAGCAGAGAAGCCGTCGTGATCCAGCGGACCTTTACCGTCGATTGGTGCACCCAGAGTGTTAACCACACGGCCCAGCAGGCCACGGCCAACCGGAACTTCCAGGATACGGCCAGTACACTTAACTTTCATGCCTTCGGCAAGGTCAGCGTACGGACCCATAACAACCGCACCTACAGAGTCACGCTCGAGGTTCAGTGCGATAGCGTAACGGTTACCCGGCAGGGAGATCATTTCACCCTGCATACAATCGGCCAGGCCGTGGATGCGGATAACACCGTCACTTACAGAAACAATAGTACCTTCGTTGTGAGCTTCACTCACAACATTGAACTGAGCAATGCGCTGCTTGATCAGTTCGCTGATTTCGGTGGAATTCAGTTGCATGCTCCAGTCCCCTTAAGACTGCAAGACGTCTGCAAGGCGCTCAAGACGACCGCGTACGCTGCCATCAATGACCATATCACCCGCTCGGATGATAACGCCTGCCATTACAGACTTATCGATTTTGCAATTCAGCTTAACTTTGCGTGACAGACGTTTTTCCATCGCAGCAGAAATTTTCGCGAGCTGTTGTTCACTCAACGCGGCAGCGGAAATGACGTCTACCTCAGCGGTAGCCTCACTCACAGCACGCAGGTGAATAAACTGCTCCAGAACATCCGGGAGCGCGTTAAGACGACCATTTTCAGCCATAACCCGAATCAGGTTCTGACCGTTTTCGTCCAGTTGCTCACCACAAACTGCGATAAACGACTCGGCGAGCGTTTCTGGCGCAAGCGCGCCAGAGAGAAGCTCTGCCATTTGTTCGTTTTTGGTTACCTCGGCGGCAAACGCCAGCATGTCCTGCCAGCGTTCTACACTTTGGTGTTCGACGGCAAAGTCAAAAGCTGCTTTGGCGTAGGGGCGAGCTACCGTAATAAATTCAGACATCAGCCCCTCCCTCCTTACAGTTCAGCGACAAGTTTATCCACGATGTCGCTGTTAGCAGCTTCATCCACGGAACGTTCGATGATCTTCTCGGCGCCAGCAACAGCCAGGATAGCAACTTGCTTACGCAGCTCTTCACGGGCACGTTTACGCTCGGCTTCAATTTCCGCCTGCGCCTGGGCCACGATTTTAGTACGTTCCTGCTCTGCTTCAGCTTTAGCTTCGTCCAGAATCTGCGAGCGGCGTTTGTTCGCCTGCTCGATGATTACCTGGGCTTCCGCTTTCGCTTTTTTCAGCTGGTCGGTCGCGCTGGCCTTTGCAAGGTCAAGGTCCTTATGTGCTCGTTCTGCGGAAGCAAGGCCGTCAGCAATTTCTTTTTGACGTTTTTCGATGGCTGCCATTAATGGCGGCCATACGTACTTCATGCAGAACAGAACGAACAGGACAAACGCGATGGCCTGGCCGAGGATTGTTGCGTTAAGATTCACAGCACAATGCCTCTATTTAGTTAACGTTCTGATATTGCTCTTTAAATAAAAGCAACGCTTACTACGCGACAGCGAACATCACGTACAGACCCAGACCTACAGCGATCATCGGGATAGCATCCACCAGACCCATAACGATAAAGAACTGAGTACGCAGCAGAGGAATCAGATCAGGTTGACGCGCTGCGCCTTCCAGGAATTTACCCCCGAGGATGCCGATACCGATCGCAGCACCGATTGCCGCCAGACCCATCATCACAGCGGCAGCCATGTACAGCAGATCCATATTCAGGTTTTCCATGACAGTCTCCAGTTTGTTTCAGTTAAAACGTAGTAGTGTTGGTAAATTAATGTTCTTCAGACGCCATCGACAGATAGACGATCGTCAGAACCATGAAGATGAAGGCTTGCAGCGTAATGATCAGGATGTGGAAAATGGCCCACGGCACATTCAGGATCCACTGTGACCACCACGGCAACAGACCAGCAATCAGAATGAAAATCAGCTCACCGGCATACATGTTACCGAACAGTCGCAAACCGAGTGAAACTGGTTTGGACAGCAGGCTTACCCCTTCAAGGATTAAGTTGACAGGAATGAACGCCCAGTGATTGAACGGCTGCAGCGTCAACTCTTTCGTGAAGCCGCCGATGCCTTTCATTTTGATGCTGTAGAACAGAATCAGGATAAATACGCCCAGTGCCATAGACAGCGTTACGTTCACGTCCGCAGACGGAACCACACGCAGTGCCGGCAGCCCCAGTACATGTTCAGCGATGTACGGCAGCAGATCGATAGGCAGTAAGTCCATCAAGTTCATCAGGAATACCCAGACGAAAATCGTCAGGGCCAGCGGAGCAATCAGCTTGCTTTTGCCATGGTACATGTCTTTCACGCTACCATTAACAAAGCCGATCACCAGCTCAATCGCGGTCTGAAACTTACCTGGCACGCCGCTGGTCGCCTTTTTGGCTACACTACGGAATAAAACCAGGAACAACAGACCCAGCACCACCGAGAAGAACATGGAGTCAATATTGATTGTCCAGAAGGTGGCTGGGGGGTTATGCGGATCCACCAGCGAGAATGTACGCAGGTCCAGCTGAAGGTTATTCAGGTGGTGTCCTATGTAATCCTGCGGCGTCATATTTTCTGAAGCCATGATGCCTTTTACCCTTTGTTGTTAATTACAGCCGGTGCCAGTATCTGAACCACCAGCACCAAAACCCACGTAACGATCAGCGGCAAGAATACCGCCTTTAAAACCGCCAACGCCACCACCAGTAACACCAACATCGCCAGAACTTTGAAAGCTTCGCCAAATGCGAATGTCCAGGCCACCCGGCCTTTCGCTGGTGTATGTGCCTGGTGACGCCAGGCAAATATCATAAACAAAACGTTAGGCAGAAAGACTGCCAGGCCTCCACTTAATGCAGAGACGCCCCAGAAGGGGTCTTTGAGGCTGAACAGCAATCCACTTGCTATCACCACCAGTAACTGAACGAGCAGAAGCTTCCGAGCAACGTTTCGACTCACGAGCGACACAGACATCACGTTTTTCACTCCTGCTCCCTTCGAGGTATGCCGCGTGTCGTATAAAACTTTCTTTAAGGCTTAGAGTCAAGCATCAAAAAGCGGTCAAATTATACGGTGCGCCCCCGTGATTTCAAACAATAAGTAGCCAAAAGGTGAATAAATGTTTAAATATTTTTCCAGTGCATACAATTGCGACTTTTCTGCTAACGCTGTTCGATCATGAAAAACTGTAAATAACGCGTAAACACTGGCGATAAAGCGTGCTTCAGATCACATATTGAGCATGTTCGCGCACAGCATATTTATTTACTTGGCAAATGATGCCATTGCAAGTTTATGATATTTAAGTCCAAAAACAGACACTCTTTTAATAAGTGACATTTACACAACAAAAACCACCCATTGACATTTTTAATAATGTTTTAACAGATGATTATGGTTCTTAGCGCCGATTTTTAGCAGCCTGATATTTTCACTGCTGACTTATTTTCTGCTTACCCAAAAAAGCCACGTTAGCTCGTTGATGCAAAAGAGTGAACGTGGCGTTAAATGTAACCAGTTATATCAGTAGAAAACCTGGTTGTTGTTAACAGTCTAACCGGTCATTTTTTTATGTTTTTTTTGATAAAAATTAAATTTTATTTGCTTTAATCACCACCAGATGACGTTCGCCATCCAGGGCCGGAACGTGAAGTTTAACCACTGATTCGACCTGATATTCTTCGGGCAACAAAGCGATTTCATCTTCCGGTATTTGGCCTTTCAGCGCGTAGAAACGACCTTGCTCACCAGGAAGATGGTGGCACCAGCTCACCATATCGTTCAGAGAGGCAAAGGCGCGGCTAATTACGCCATCAAATGGCGGCTCAGAAGGAAACTCTTCTACCCTGCTCTGTACTGGCTCAATATTCTCCAGTTTAAGCTCATGTTGCACCTGACGAAGGAAACGCACGCGTTTACCAAGGCTATCCAACAACGTGAAATGGGCTTCAGGACGCACGATAGAGAGTGGAATGCCAGGCAGTCCTGGTCCGGTGCCGACATCGATAAACCGATCACCTTGCAGATACGGTGCCACCACAATGCTATCGAGAATATGGCGTACCAGCATCTCATTAGGATCGCGGACCGAAGTCAGGTTGTACGCTTTATTCCATTTATGCAGCATATTCACGTAGGCAATTAGCTGGTTTTTCTGGTGATCGGTAAGCGAAATTCCTGCGTCTTTCAGCAGAGAGGAGAGTTTGTTGAGCACGGTGATTACCTGTTCTTGATGCGTAGCCCGGTAAGCGGGTGCTTACCAGGCATTTTTAATGCGTTATGCGCTACGACGCAGCATACCCTGTTTTTTTAGCCACACCAGTAGAATGGAGATGGCAGCAGGCGTGACGCCAGAAATACGCGAAGCCTGACCGATAGAAGCCGGTTTGTGATCGTTAAGTTTGGCGATCACTTCGTTAGAAAGACCGGATACCTGGCGGTAATCCAGCGTCGCTGGCAGCAAGGTATTCTCGTTACGCTGCTGCTTTTCGATCTCATCTTGCTGGCGCGCAATATAACCTTCGTATTTAACCTGAATCTCAACCTGTTCCGCCGCCTGTTCGTCTGTCAACGCAGGGGCAAAAGGCGTCAGCATGGTTAATTTTTCATAAGTCATTTCCGGACGACGCAGCAGATCTTCACCACTGGCTTCACGGGAAAGCGGCGCAGTCAGGTGAGCATTCACTTCGGCTGCAGCTTCCGCCGACGGGGTTACCCATGTCGATTTCAGACGCTGACGCTCACGCTCGATATTCTCAAGCTTCTCGTTAAAGCGCGCCCAACGTTCGTCATCCACCAGGCCCAGTTCACGACCGATTTCAGTCAAACGCAGATCCGCATTATCTTCGCGTAGCATCAGGCGATATTCTGCACGCGAGGTAAACATACGGTACGGTTCTTTGGTTCCTAAAGTGCACAGGTCATCAACCAGTACACCGAGATACGCCTGAGAACGTGCCGGAGCCCAACCTTCTTTGTCAGCAGACAGGCGAGCAGCGTTAAGACCAGCCAGCAAACCTTGCGCAGCGGCTTCTTCGTAACCGGTAGTGCCGTTAATCTGACCAGCAAAGAACAGCCCCTGGATAAACTTGCTCTCCAGCGTCGGTTTCAGGTCGCGAGGATCGAAGAAGTCATACTCAATGGCATAACCCGGACGCACGATCTTCGCGTTTTCCATCCCCTGCATGGAGCGGACGATTTGCATCTGCACATCGAACGGCAGGCTGGTGGAGATACCGTTCGGATAAATTTCGTTAGAGGTCAGCCCTTCCGGTTCAAGGAAGATCTGATGCTGATTTCTGTCGGCGAAGCGCATGACTTTGTCTTCGATCGACGGGCAGTAGCGTGGGCCGACACCTTCGATCACCCCTGCGTACATTGGGCTACGATCGAGGTTACTGCGGATCACATCATGGGTTTTCTCGTTGGTATGAGTGATATAACACGGCACCTGCTGGGGATGCTGGGACGCATTGCCCATAAACGAGAATACCGGCATTGGGTTATCGCCATGCTGTTGCGCCAGCACGCTGAAGTCGATAGTACGCGCATCAATACGCGGCGGTGTCCCGGTTTTCAGACGACCAACGCGCAGCGGCAGTTCACGCAAACGGCGAGAGAGCGGAATGGACGGCGGATCACCAGCACGGCCACCGCTGTAGTTATCCAGACCGATATGAATTTTACCGTCGAGGAACGTCCCAACGGTGAGCACGACGGCTTTGGCACGGAACTTCAGTCCCATTTGGGTAACAGCACCGACCACGCGATCGTTTTCGACAATAAGATCTTCAACCGCCTGCTGGAAGATCATCAGATTCGGTTGATTCTCCAGCGCCGTGCGTACCGCCTGGCGATAGAGTACGCGATCCGCCTGAGCACGGGTAGCACGAACAGCCGGACCTTTGCTGGCGTTTAGTATCCTAAACTGGATGCCTGCTTGATCGATCGCTTTCGCCATCAGACCGCCGAGTGCATCCACTTCTTTTACCAGATGTCCCTTCCCAATACCGCCGATCGCCGGGTTGCAGCTCATCTGCCCCAGAGTGTCGATATTGTGTGTCAAAAGCAGAGTCTGTTGACCCATACGCGCCGCGGCCATCGCGGCCTCGGTGCCTGCATGACCCCCGCCAATGATGATGACGTCAAAAGGATCCGGATAAAACATGGTGATTGCCTCGCATAACGCGGTATGAAAATGGATGAAGCCCGGGCCGTGGATTCTACTCAACTTTGTTGGCTTGAGAAAGACCTGGGATCCTGGGTATTAAAAAGAAGATCTATTTATTTAGAGATCTGTTCTATTGTGATCTCTTATTAGGATCCCACTACCTTGTGGATAACAAGGATCCGGCGTTTAAGATCAACAACCTGGCAAGGATCATTAGCTGTGAATGATCGGTGATCCTGGTCCGTATAAGCTGGGATCAGAATGAAGGGTTATACACAACTCAAAAACTGAACAACCGTTGTTCTTTGGATAACTACCGGTTGATCCAAGTTTCCTACCAGAGTTATCCACAACAGATCGCACGATCTGTATACTTATTTGAGTAAATTAATCCACGATCCCAGCCATTCTTCTGCCGGATCTTCCGGAATGTCGTGATCAAGGATGTTGATCTTCAGTGTTTCGCCTGTCTGTTTTGCACCGGAATTTTTGAGTTCTGCCTCGAGTTTATCGATAGCCCCACAAAAGGTGTCATATTCACGACTGCCAATACCGATAGCGCCAAAGCGGACCGCAGAAAGATCGGGCTTCTGTTCCTGCAATGCTTCATAGAAAGGAGAAAGGTTGTCCGGAATATCTCCGGCACCGTGGGTTGAGCTGATAACCAGCCAGATCCCCGAGGCAGATAAATCTTCCAACAGCGGACCGTGCAGCGTTTCGGTGGTAAAACCCGCCTCTTCCAGCTTTTCAGCCAGGTGTTCTGCCACATATTCGGCACCGCCGAGGGTGCTGCCGCTGATAAGAGTGATATCTGCCATAAACCGCCACCTTTATTAAGAGTGGCGTATTGTACGCTGTGAACGCGTTGGGATCTACCTGTGGAAAAGTATGGGATTAAAAAAGCTGATCATGGCTTAATGGTACGCATGATCGGGTTTTGCAGGACGATCAGTGTCTCGGTGGACTGAATTTCATCAATTGTTTGGATCTTGTTGATAAGTACATGCTGGAGAGCATCGATCGAACGGCACATCACTTTGATAAAGATGCTGTAGTGGCCAGTTGTGTAATAGGCTTCAGTGACTTCATCGAGGCTTTCCAGCTTTGCCAGCGCGGAAGGATAGTCTTTGGCGCTCTTTAATATAATGCCGATAAAGCAGCCTACGTCATAACCGAGCTGCTTCGGGCTGACATCAATACGTGCCCCGGTAATGATCCCCGCCTGCTTCATTTTCTCTACTCGAACGTGAATTGTCCCCGGACTGACGCCAAATTGTTTCGCCAGTTCGGCGTAAGCGGTGCGCGCATTGCCCATTAATGCTTCCAGGATGCCACGGTCCAGATTGTCGATCAGATAATTTTCCATAGGATTTTCTTATGCGGATTGATGATTCATTCTATTTTAGCCCTCTTTTTTAATGAATCAAAAGTGCATGAGGCTTTTTATTGAATGATTATTGCATGTGTGTCGGTTTTTGTTGCTTAATCATAAGCAACAGGACGCAGGAGTATAAAAAATGAAAACCGCTTACATTGCCAAACAACGTCAAATTAGCTTCGTGAAATCTCACTTTTCTCGTCAACTGGAAGAACGTCTGGGGCTGATCGAAGTCCAGGCGCCGATTCTTAGCCGTGTGGGGGATGGCACGCAGGATAACTTGTCGGGCTGTGAAAAAGCGGTGCAGGTAAAAGTGAAAGCTCTGCCTGATGCCCAGTTCGAAGTGGTTCATTCACTGGCGAAGTGGAAACGTCAGACCTTAGGGCAACATGACTTCAGCGCGGGCGAAGGGCTATACACGCACATGAAAGCCCTTCGCCCCGATGAAGACCGTCTTTCCCCGCTGCACTCGATCTATGTAGACCAGTGGGACTGGGAGCGCGTAATGGGCGACGGCGAGCGTCAATTCTCGACTCTGAAAAGCACGGTAGAGGCGATCTGGGCGGGAATTAAAGCAACCGAAGCTGCAGTTAGCGAAGAGTTTGGCCTGGCACCGTTCCTGCCGGATCAGATCCACTTCGTACACAGCCAGGAGTTACTGGCTCGTTATCCGGATCTCGATGCCAAAGGACGTGAGCGGGCGATTGCGAAAGATCTTGGCGCGGTATTCCTCGTCGGGATTGGCGGCAAGTTGAGTGATGGTCATCGTCACGACGTGCGCGCACCGGATTATGATGACTGGAGCACCCCGTCAGAGCTGGGCCATGCGGGTCTGAACGGCGATATTCTGGTATGGAACCCGGTACTGGAAGATGCGTTTGAGCTTTCTTCCATGGGGATTCGCGTGGATGCCGATACGTTGAAACATCAGCTGGCGCTGACCGGTGATGAAGATCGTCTGCAGCTGGAGTGGCATCAGGCGCTGCTGCGCGGTGAAATGCCGCAGACCATCGGCGGCGGTATCGGGCAGTCTCGTTTGACCATGCTGCTGCTGCAACTGCCACATATCGGCCAGGTTCAGTGTGGTGTATGGCCGGCAGCTGTTCGCGAGAGCGTCCCTTCTCTGCTGTAATTGTTTATCGCCGCCAGCGTCTGAGCAGGCGGCTTCGCATCCCGGTATCAAAGCGCCAGATATGATCGAAAATGCGCATGATGCCGGGTTTGCCATGTGCCGACATCGCCACGGCATGAAAGCGATGCTGATGTACCCGCTGCAACTCTTTCACTTTGCTCGTCACGTCGTCAGGCAACCGCTGGGCGATAAAATCAGAAATCACCACCGCATCGGCGTCAAACCACTCCCGACTTTGCAAGCGTTCCATAATGGCGCGAAAACAACTGGCAAGATCGGTACCGCCACGAAACTGCTGGCTTAAAAAACGGATTGCTTGTTCGATGCCTTGTGGGCCTGAAAGCTCATAACGGACGATCTCGGTGGAAAATAACATAATAAAGCAGCGACGATTTTCAGCGAGGGCTATGCGCATCAATGCCAGACAGAACGCTTTCGCACACTGTTCATTAAAGCCGCCCATTGAGCCGGAAGTATCCACGCAGACAATAAACGGTCCGCGCGGCTGTTCGTCGTAATCTTTATGAACTACCGGGCGTTCGATCACTTTTTCACGCCACGACTCACCGTGAAGGCGATAGGTGAGCAACTGTTTTTCCACCAGCCGACGATAAAACTCATATTCCAGTTCCGTTATCCCCAGCGTCGCCAATTCCGGTGGTAGAAGGCGTAAAATATCGTCGCTTTGTTGCAGTCCATCAACCTGCTCAGGAACGGTCGCCGGTTCGCGCACCATGGTACGGAAGGTTTCCATCTGCGCATCGTTGCGCGGTATTGATTTGGCTTCCCGGGAACGCCCCAACTGTTCTGCCAGGCGTTTCAGTTCCGGCTGTTCGTTAAGAAATTCACCGTATTTCACAATCAACTGATAGTCGCCACGTTTAAGCTGACCGGCGCTCATATCCCACAGACGACCAGCTGCGGTATTGTTATCTGCGAGAATCGGTTCAAGTTGCCCGCTCAGCGTCATGCGTTCCTGAACTTCACTCAACAGTTGTTCGCGTTCTTCTTCTAATAGCTGTTGATTTAACGTCGTTGCTTGCACGATCAGACTTAAACGCCAACGCTGGAGAAAAAGTGTGTGTAACGCTGAAGTGATCGTGCTGTTAGCATCAACCAACTGTCGGGCTTGTTCTGCCCATGGGGAATTCAGACGATGCAGTAAGTCCAGGATCTGTGGTAGCTGCACAATAAACTGCGGCGTGGAGAGGAGCTGGCTTACCTGATAGCACATCACCTCTTCGGTGAGTTCCGGCGGGACTCGGGCATCTTTCAGCCGACTGCGCAGCGCCTCACGCCAGCGGGGAACATCATCAGTGATTGCCGCCTTCAGTCGTGGGAATTTTTCAAAGAAGACTGCCAGCTGCGGTGAGGCCAGCAGCGCGATGATCATCTCTTCGATCAATCCCTCTTCGCTGACGGCCAGCATCACATTAAGCGTATCCAGCGTTAGCATTGTTGTGCCTGGCGAATCTGTGCGCCGACATCCTGTAGGCTGGCTTCAATGCGACCTAACCAGTCGCCAGGGATAAACAGACATTTTTGCTGTTCGCTGAATAAAGCGTGTTGCTTACGCCAGTCGCTTTCAAGCTCTTCCAGTTGTTGTTTTATTTCACCTGGCAGACCTTCAGCCGATGAACCGGGAAGTGCCAGCGTACTGCCTTGTAAACTTACATCGCGTACAACAAGATGTTGGGCACTATCAACTTCCAGATTCAGTTTCTGGGCAAAGCCGATACCGTTCAGTTTGCCGCGAATTTCACCACCTTTACTCAGCCACTGTTCCAGCGCGTTACGCTCAAAGGAGATATGAACCACTTCCATATCATGCAGTTTTAACGGTTTTTGCAGCAGCAGAGTCAGAGTGGAAGCAGTAACGTTAACAGGGAGTTGATACTGCTGACGACGGCTGAAAATGCCGCCCAGACGAATTACCGTTAAGGCTGTTTTATCGCTTTGTTGCTGCTGTAGTTGCAGGTGACGTTGCACAATCGCGCCCAGGCGGGTCAACATCCCTTGCTGTTGCCAGGCATGACCGGTCATCAATACATCAATTTGTTGTTGTATCAAATTCAGGCTTTGCGCGTCATACCACAGGCAATCTTTCAGCAAAATGAGATCTACCGGGGCAACAGCACTGCGACCGCTAAAAAAGGCGCTGGCCTGCAATAAGCGGATCGCTTTTTTCCAGCGACGATCCGAGACATAAGGCGCATCCGGTAATTTATCCAGTTGCTGGCGCAGCATAAAAATCAGCTCAAATACATGATCGGGCAGCGTAATTTCACCAATCTCTTTCTGCCAGCGTTCATATTCTTCATCAGTGACCAGCAAGGAGGCAGGAACAGGATTGTCATTTTCATCCTGTTGACTGGTCAGCATGGAGCGGAAATTCGCTTTATCCTGCACTTTATCTAACCACAGACGAATCAGCATGCGGTCATATAACGCTTCCAGACTGCTGTCTGCTTCCGGCAGCTCGTTGGAGGCCGCCACCAGCAGACGCATCGGGATTTTTTCTACGTGTGCACCGTTACGGAACTGGCGCTCGTTAATGGCGGTGAGCAAGGTATTAAGAATTGCCGGGCCCGCTTTCCAGATCTCATCAAGAAAGACGATTTCTGCTTCCGGCAGGTAACCGCTGGTTAAACGTTCATAGCGCCCTTCATCTTTTAGCGCCTGAATAGAAAGGGGACCAAAAACTTCTTCCGGCGTGGAGAAGCGGGTCATCAGATATTCAAACGCGCGGGCATTCTGAAAGGCGAATTTTAAGCGCCGGGCGATCAAACTTTTGGCAATGCCTGGCGGGCCAAGGAGGAACATACTTTCACCACTTAATGCCGCTAATAAACACAAGCGGATGGCGTGGCTACGTTCATAAAGCCCCTTTTCCAACGAACTGCTCAGGCGGGAAATTCTTTCCGCTAATAAATGAGGGTGAGCCATAATGAAGTGGCGTCCTTTCGTCAAAAGTTCTGCGTAAATTGCGAGTATAGACGTTTCTTGCTGGTGGCTAAAATAGTCTCAAAGGGGGGTTATTTTTCTTTGAGCCAGGTTAATGTGGCCGCATTTAGGAGTACGATTTTGCCGTTAATCGTGCATACTGTGCGCTTTTTTGTGGGCCAAGGGACTAAGCACACATTTCATATTTCAACGAAAGACTAGTCTATGAGCACTGATAATAAGCAATCATTGCCCGCGATTACCCTCGCGGCGATTGGAGTTGTCTACGGCGATATTGGTACCAGCCCGTTATATACACTTCGTGAATGTTTGTCCGGCCAGTTTGGTTTTGGCGTTGAACGCGATGCCGTGTTTGGCTTTTTATCGCTGATCTTCTGGCTGCTAATCTTTGTGGTTTCCATTAAATATCTCACCTTCGTGATGCGGGCAGATAACGCCGGTGAGGGGGGGATCCTGACGTTGATGTCGCTTGCCGGGCGTAATACGTCGGCGCGAACCACATCAATGCTGGTGATTATGGGGCTAATCGGCGGCAGCTTTTTCTATGGTGAAGTCGTCATAACACCCGCTATTTCGGTGATGTCTGCCATTGAAGGTCTGGAAATCGTCGCCCCGCAGCTGGATACCTGGATAGTTCCCCTCTCAATCATCGTTCTCACTTTACTATTTATGATTCAAAAACATGGCACGGCTATGGTCGGTAAGCTGTTTGCGCCGATCATGCTGACCTGGTTTTTGATTCTGGCAGTACTGGGGTTACGTAGCATTATTGCTAACCCGGAAGTGCTGCATGCGCTGAATCCGATGTGGGCGGTGCATTTCTTCCTTGAATATAAAACGGTTTCGTTTATTGCGTTAGGGGCAGTGGTGCTGTCGATTACCGGTGTCGAGGCGCTGTACGCTGATATGGGGCACTTTGGTAAGTTCCCGATTCGCCTGGCGTGGTTCACCGTCGTATTGCCTTCATTAACTCTTAATTACTTTGGCCAGGGCGCTCTGTTGTTAAAGAACCCGGAAGCGATTAAGAACCCGTTCTTCCTGTTGGCACCGGACTGGGCGCTGATCCCGCTGCTGATCATCGCCGCACTGGCGACGGTAATTGCCTCGCAGGCGGTTATTTCTGGCGTCTTCTCATTGACGCGTCAGGCGGTACGTCTGGGATATTTGTCGCCGATGCGTATTATTCACACCTCCGAAATGGAGTCAGGGCAAATCTATATTCCGTTTGTGAACTGGATGCTCTATGTCGCGGTCGTGATTGTGATTGTCAGCTTTGAGCACTCCAGCAACCTGGCGGCGGCGTACGGGATTGCGGTGACCGGAACCATGGTGCTGACATCTATTCTCTCGACTACCGTGGCACGTCAGAACTGGCACTGGAATAAGTATTTTGTTGCGCTGATCCTGATTGCTTTCCTTTGTGTCGATATTCCATTGTTCACCGCTAACCTCGATAAACTGCTCTCCGGCGGCTGGTTGCCATTGAGCCTCGGTACGGTGATGTTTATCGTGATGACCACCTGGAAGAGCGAGCGTTTCCGCTTGCTGCGGCGGATGCATGAACATGGCAACTCTCTGGAGGCGATGATTGCTTCGCTGGAGAAATCACCGCCCGTTCGCGTGCCTGGGACCGCGGTGTATATGTCACGTGCAATCAACGTCATTCCCTTTGCGCTGATGCATAACCTTAAACATAACAAGGTATTGCATGAGCGGGTGATTCTGTTAACTCTGCGCACCGAAGACGCGCCTTATGTCCATAACGTCCGTCGGGTACAGATTGAACAACTGTCGCCCACTTTCTGGCGCGTGGTGGCAAGTTATGGATGGCGGGAAACGCCAAACGTGGAAGAAGTTTTCCACCGCTGTGGTCTGGAAGGATTAAGTTGCCGGATGATGGAAACCTCCTTCTTTATGTCGCATGAATCACTGATCCTCGGCAAACGTCCGTGGTATTTGCGTTTGCGCGGCAAGCTGTATTTGCTGTTGCAACGTAATGCGCTGCGCGCACCGGATCAATTTGAAATCCCGCCAAACAGGGTTATCGAACTGGGTACTCAGGTCGAAATTTAACGCCAGACGCCTCCTTTCTCCATAAGGGGGCGTTTTTGTTTTCATGGTTAATCACCATGTAAAACGTTTCGATGTTGATCACATTTCCGTAACGTCACGATGGTTTTCCCAACTCAGTCAGGATTAAACTGCGGGTCAGCGAAACGTTTCGCTGATGGAGAAAAAAATGAAAAAAGGCACCGTTCTTAATTCTGATATTTCTTCGGTGATCTCCCGTCTGGGACATACCGATACGCTGGTGGTGTGTGATGCTGGTTTACCCATCCCCAAAAGTACAACGCGTATCGATATGGCATTAACCCAGGGGGTACCTTCTTTTATGCAGGTGCTGGGCGTCGTCACAAATGAAATGCAGGTCGAGGCTGCCATTATCGCGGAAGAGATCAAACAACATAATCCGCAACTCCACGAAACGTTGCTCACTCACCTTGAGCAGCTGCAAAAACACCAGGGAAATACCATTGAAATTCGTTACACCACGCATGAACAATTCAAACAACAAACCGCAGAAAGTCAGGCGGTAATTCGCAGCGGAGAATGTTCTCCGTATGCGAATATCATTCTCTATGCTGGCGTGACGTTCTGAGGCCGTCATGGAAGCATTACTTCAGCTTAAAGGCATCGATAAAGCCTTCCCGGGCGTAAAAGCCCTCTCGGGCGCAGCGTTAAATGTCTATCCTGGCCGCGTGATGGCGCTGGTGGGCGAAAACGGCGCGGGTAAATCCACCATGATGAAAGTGCTTACTGGTATCTATACTCGCGATGCCGGTACGCTTTTATGGCTGGGGAAAGAAACGACGTTTACCGGACCGAAATCATCCCAGGAAGCCGGCATTGGAATCATCCATCAGGAACTGAACCTGATCCCGCAGTTAACCATTGCCGAAAACATTTTCCTCGGTCGTGAGTTTGTTAATCGCTTTGGCAAAATTGACTGGAAAACCATGTATGCCGAAGCGGATAAATTGCTGGCTAAACTTAACCTGCGTTTTAAAAGTGACAAGCTGGTGGGCGATCTTTCCATCGGTGACCAGCAAATGGTTGAAATTGCCAAAGTGCTGAGCTTTGAGTCGAAAGTCATCATTATGGATGAACCGACCGATGCGCTGACCGATACCGAAACCGAATCCCTGTTCCGCGTCATCCGCGAGCTGAAATCGCAAGGCCGCGGTATTGTCTATATCTCCCACCGCATGAAAGAAATCTTCGAAATTTGCGATGACGTTACTGTTTTTCGTGACGGGCAATTTATTGCTGAGCGCGAAGTGGCATCACTGACCGAAGATTCGCTGATTGAGATGATGGTGGGCCGCAAGCTGGAAGATCAATATCCACACCTGGACAAAGCGCCGGGAGATATCCGCCTGAAAGTCGATAATCTCTGCGGACCTGGCGTTAACGATGTCTCTTTAACTTTACGCAAAGGCGAAATTCTTGGCGTCTCTGGTTTGATGGGCGCAGGTCGTACCGAACTGATGAAAGTGCTCTACGGCGCACTGCCGCGCACCAGCGGTTACGTCACCCTGGATGGGCATGAAGTCGTTACCCGTTCACCGCAGGATGGCCTGGCAAACGGCATTGTGTATATCTCCGAAGACCGTAAACGTGACGGTTTAGTGCTGGGTATGTCAGTAAAAGAGAATATGTCGCTGACCGCGCTGCGCTACTTCAGCCGCGCTGGCGGCAGTTTGAAGCATGCCGATGAACAGCAGGCAGTAAGTGATTTCATTCGTCTGTTTAATGTGAAAACGCCGTCAATGGAACAGGCAATTGGTCTGCTCTCCGGTGGCAATCAGCAAAAAGTGGCGATTGCCCGCGGTCTGATGACACGCCCCAAAGTGTTGATCCTTGATGAACCTACCCGTGGCGTAGATGTCGGCGCGAAAAAAGAGATCTATCAACTGATTAACCAGTTCAAAGCCGATGGCTTGAGCATCATTCTGGTGTCATCGGAGATGCCAGAAGTATTAGGCATGAGCGATCGCATCATCGTCATGCATGAAGGGCATCTCAGCGGGGAATTTACTCGTGAGCGGGCCACCCAGGAAGTGTTAATGGCTGCCGCTGTGGGCAAGCTTAATCGCGTGAATCAGGAGTAAAAAAATGACAACCCAGACTGTCTCTGGTCGCCGTTATTTCACGAAAGCATGGCTGATGGAGCAGAAATCGCTTATCGCTCTGCTGGTGCTGATCGCGATTGTCTCGACGTTAAGCCCGAACTTTTTCACCATCAATAACTTATTCAATATTCTCCAGCAAACCTCGGTGAACGCCATTATGGCGGTCGGGATGACGCTGGTGATCCTGACGTCGGGCATCGACTTGTCAGTAGGTTCTCTGTTGGCGCTGACTGGCGCAGTAGCTGCATCTATCGTCGGCATTGAAGTCAATGCGCTGGTGGCTGTCGCTGCCGCTCTCGCGTTAGGTGCCGCTATTGGTGCGGTAACCGGGGTGATTGTAGCGAAAGGTCGTGTCCAGGCGTTTATCGCTACGCTGGTTATGATGCTTTTACTGCGCGGCGTGACCATGGTTTATACCAACGGTAGCCCAGTGAATACCGGCTTTACTGAGAACGCCGATCTGTTTGGCTGGTTTGGTATTGGTCGTCCGCTGGGCGTACCTACGCCAGTCTGGATCATGGGAATTGTCTTCCTCGCGGCCTGGTACATGCTGCATCACACACGTTTGGGGCGTTACATCTACGCGCTGGGCGGCAACGAAGCGGCTACGCGTCTTTCTGGTATCAACGTCAATAAAATCAAAATCATCGTCTATTCTCTTTGTGGTCTGCTGGCATCGCTGGCCGGGATCATTGAAGTGGCGCGTCTCTCCTCCGCACAACCCACTGCGGGAACTGGCTATGAGCTGGATGCTATTGCTGCGGTGGTTCTGGGCGGTACGAGTCTGGCGGGCGGAAAAGGTCGCATTGTTGGGACGTTGATCGGCGCATTAATTCTTGGCTTCCTTAATAATGGATTGAATTTGTTAGGTGTTTCCTCCTATTACCAGATGATCGTCAAAGCGGTGGTGATTTTGCTGGCGGTGCTGGTAGACAACAAAAAACAGTAATAACGACTACAGGACATCTTGAATATGAACATGAAAAAACTGGCTACCCTGGTTTCCGCTGTTGCGCTAAGCGCCACCGTCAGTGCGAATGCGATGGCAAAAGACACCATCGCGCTGGTGGTTTCCACGCTTAACAACCCGTTCTTTGTATCGCTGAAAGATGGCGCGCAGAAAGAGGCGGATAAACTCGGCTATAACCTGGTGGTGCTGGACTCCCAGAACAATCCGGCGAAAGAGCTGGCGAACGTGCAGGACTTAACCGTTCGCGGCACCAAAATTCTGCTAATTAACCCGACCGACTCCGACGCAGTGGGTAATGCTGTGAAGATGGCTAACCAGGCGAACATCCCGGTTATCACTCTTGACCGCCAGGCCACGAAAGGTGAAGTAGTGAGCCACATTGCTTCTGATAACGTACTGGGCGGCAAAATCGCGGGTGATTATATCGCGAAGAAAGCGGGTGAAGGTGCCAAAGTTATCGAGCTGCAAGGCATTGCCGGTACCTCCGCAGCTCGTGAGCGTGGCGAAGGTTTCCAGCAGGCCGTTGCTGCTCACAAGTTTAATGTTCTTGCCAGCCAGCCAGCGGACTTTGACCGCACCAAAGGTTTGAACGTAATGCAGAACCTGTTGACCGCTCATCCGGATGTTCAGGCTGTGTTCGCGCAGAATGATGAAATGGCGCTGGGCGCGCTGCGCGCACTGCAAACTGCTGGTAAATCGGATGTGATGGTCGTCGGATTTGACGGTACACCGGATGGCGAAAAAGCGGTGAATGATGGCAAACTAGCAGCGACTATCGCTCAGCTACCCGATCAGATTGGCGCGAAAGGCGTCGAAACCGCCGATAAAGTGCTGAAAGGCGAGAAAGTTCAGGCTAAGTATCCGGTTGATCTGAAACTGGTTGTTAAGCAGTAGTTTTAATCAGGTTGTATGACCTGATGGTGACATAAATACGTCATCGACAGATGAACGTGTAAAATAAAGAAAAGCAGGGCACGCGCCACCCTAACACGGTGGCGCATTTTATGGACATCCCGAATATGCAAAACGCAGGCAGCCTCGTTGTTCTTGGCAGCATTAATGCTGACCACATTCTTAATCTTCAATCTTTTCCTACTCCAGGCGAAACCGTAACCGGTAACCACTATCAGGTTGCATTTGGCGGCAAAGGCGCGAATCAGGCTGTGGCTGCAGGGCGTAGCGGTGCGAATATCGCGTTTATTGCCTGTACGGGTGATGACAGCATTGGTGAAAGCGTTCGCCAGCAGCTCGCCACTGATAACATCGATATTTCTCCGGTGAGCGTGATCAAAGGCGAATCAACAGGTGTGGCGCTGATTTTTGTTAATGGCGAAGGTGAGAATGTCATTGGTATTCATGCCGGCGCTAACGCAGCCCTTTCCCCTGCACTGGTGGAGGCGCAACGTGAGCGTATTGCTAACGCATCGGCATTATTAATGCAGCTGGAATCACCACTCGAAAGTGTGATGGCAGCGGCGAAAATCGCCCATCAAAATAAGACTATCGTTGCGCTTAACCCGGCTCCGGCTCGCGAACTTCCTGACGAACTGCTGGAACTGGTGGACATTATTACGCCAAACGAAACGGAAGCAGAAAAGCTCACCGATATTCGTGTTGAAAATGATGAAGATGCAGCGAAAGCGGCGCAGGTACTGCATGAAAAAGGTATCCGTACTGTACTGATTACTTTAGGAAGTCGTGGTGTATGGGCTAGCGTGAATGGTGAAGGTCAGCGCGTTCCTGGATTCCGGGTGCAGGCTGTCGATACCATTGCTGCCGGAGATACTTTTAACGGCGCGTTAATCACGGCGTTCCTGGAAGAAAAACCATTGCCAGAGGCGATTCGTTTTGCCCATGCCGCCGCTGCGATTGCCGTAACACGTAAAGGCGCACAACCTTCCGTACCGTGGCGTGAAGAGATCGACGCATTTTTAGACAGGCAGAGGTGACGCTTGGCTACAATGAAAGATGTTGCCCGCCTGGCGGGCGTTTCTACCTCAACAGTTTCTCACGTTATCAATAAAGATCGCTTCGTCAGTGAAGCGATTACCGCCAAAGTTGAAGCGGCGATTAAAGAACTCAATTACGCGCCATCAGCTCTGGCGCGTAGCCTCAAACTCAATCAAACACATACCATTGGCATGTTGATCACTGCCAGTACCAATCCTTTCTATTCTGAACTGGTGCGTGGCGTTGAACGCAGCTGCTTCGAGCGCGGCTATAGTCTTGTTCTTTGCAATACCGAAGGCGATGAGCAGCGGATGAATCGTAATCTGGAAACGCTGATGCAAAAGCGCGTTGATGGCTTGCTGTTACTGTGCACCGAAACGCATCAGCCTTCGCGTGAAATCATGCAACGTTATCCGACAGTGCCTACCGTGATGATGGACTGGGCACCGTTCGATGGCGACAGCGATCTTATACAGGATAACTCGTTGCTGGGCGGAGACTTAGCAACGCAATATCTGATCGATAAAGGTCATACCCGTATCGCCTGTATTACCGGCCCGCTGGATAAAACTCCGGCGCGCCTGCGGTTGGAAGGTTATCGGGCGGCGATGAAACGTGCGGGTCTCAACATTCCTGATGGCTATGAAGTCACTGGTGATTTTGAATTTAACGGCGGGTTTGACGCTATGCGCCAACTGTTATCACATCCGCTGCGTCCTCAGGCCGTCTTTACCGGAAATGACGCTATGGCTGTTGGCGTTTACCAGGCGCTATATCAGGCAGAGTTACAGGTACCGCAGGATATCGCGGTGATTGGCTATGACGATATCGAACTGGCAAGCTTTATGACGCCACCATTAACCACTATCCATCAACCGAAAGATGAACTGGGGGAGCTGGCGATTGATGTACTCATCCATCGGATAACCCAACCGACCCTTCAGCAACAACGATTACAACTTACTCCGATTCTGATGGAACGCGGTTCGGCTTAGATTTACGCTGTCTTTTGATCAAATTATTACCATCGGTTGTTTTCAGAAGCATGAACATTGCTGCTGAAGCAACAGTAATAATGCCCATTGTGATAAACGTATAGTGGAATTGTTCGACAGTCGTTGTGCCTTCCATCCCTTCATAAACGCGAAGGACGGCCGCACTTACAGCAACGCCTAAACTGATAGACAGTTGCTGCGTGACCGCCAGAACACTGTTACCGCTGCTGGCGTTGTCATCGGTCAGATCGGCAAGTGTGATGGTATTCATCGCGGTAAATTGCGTCGACATAGCCATCCCTAATATAAACAACGGCAAGATCAGCATCCATATCGCCATTGCTGGTGATTGCAAAGAGAACTGAGCGATCATTAGCCCAATAATTACCGTGATCCCCACTAACGTATGGCGATAGCCCAGACGACGTAAGACTTGGGTAACCATCGATTTTGCAATAATGGAACCTAACGCTGTCGGTGCCATCATACAGCCGGCAATAAACGCCTGATAACCAAATCCTACCTGTAACATCAATGGCATAAGGAACGGTACACAGCCGGTCCCCAGACGGGTTGCAATATTGCCTACTATTCCGATCGAGAAAGTGCGGGTTTTAAATAAATCTAATGAAATTAATGGGTTTAGCGTGCGTCGTGCATGGAGAATATAGAGAAGCAGTAACCCGATGCTGGTGACAATTACCGTCAAGGCTATCCAACTGGCGACAATCTTTTCACCGAATAGCTCTATTCCGCTTGAGAAGAGAACAAGGCTGAGGCCAAACAGCAAAAAGCCAGTGATATCGAATCTGCGTCGTGCGGTGGTGAAATTGGGCATATGTTTGCGCGCGTAAAGAAGGCCGGCAATACCTATGGGGATATTGATTAAAAATATCCAGTGCCAGGTTGCCCAGGTGACCAGCACGCCGCCAAGTACGGGGCCTAAAATTGGCCCCACCAGACCCGGCATGGCGACAAAATTCAATACAGGAAGAAGCTCATTACGAGGATAAGCACGCAGTAAGGCCAGCCGAGCAACAGGCATCATCATTGCGCCACCTATCCCCTGAATAACCCGGAAGACAACCAGCTGTGGTAGCGAGTTAGAAAGTGCGCAGGCCAGAGAACCCAATGTGAACAGACTCACGGCAAGGGTAAATATGCGACGCGTACCGAAGCGATCGGCTAGCCATCCGCTTACCGGAATAAGCATCGCCACCGTCAGCGTGTAACTGATGATGGCTGATTGCATCGCGAGAGGAGAACGATTAAGGCTATGAGCGATTGCGGGTAAGGCGGTATTCAGAATAGTGGCATCAAGTGCCTGCATGAAGAAGGCCATCGCCGCGATCCACGGCAAACCCGCCATACTGCGCTTCTTTTTATCGCTCATTCAATGTCCTGTTATCGGGGTGTCACTTATCAGGTGAGCGTAGCAGCGCCTGACAAGCTTTAAATGCCGCGTCGCCATCGCTTTGGATAATCGCATCAACAATCGCCTGGTGCAGATCCAGCTTTATCACTGTGTCGCTGGTAATTGACGTGAAGTAAGTGTGATAAACCGAATGGAAGAGCGAGGCGAATGAGGTCAAAAACGGATTGGCGCTCATTTCATAGATATGCTCATGCCAGGCCATATCGACCTCAATCCAGCGTTCACGGCGAAAGTTCTCTTTTAATGCCACCATTTCGGCCATTAACGTATTGAGATGCGCCTTCTGTTCCGCGGTGCCAACCGTTGCAGCCAGTAGGCAAGCTTGCGGCTCCAGACAGATACGCATAACCAGAAAGTGATCGATGACCTGATGAAAGTTCTCTTCTGTCATCCACCAGGTAAGCAATTCCTGATCAAGAAAATTCCAGTTTGATTGTGGCATGACCCGGGTACCAATTCGTGGTCGCGGTAAAACCATCCCTTTTGCCGTTAACGTTTTAACCGCTTCGCGTACCGCTGTACGACTCACTCCAAATTGCTCGCCCAGCTCAATCTCACCAGGCAAAATGGTGCCGGGTTCATATTCACCTTTTAAGATCCGTTGCGCCAGCTTCTCAGCCAGAACATACGAAAGGTTTTTCTGTGCAGCTAACTGTTGTGCGCTTAAAGGCATTACTAATCTTCCTTTTTCTTTTTATTCCTCCTTAGTATGCCACCAGGAAGTGTGATTACGGTTGCAAAAACGGCAAATTGCTTGTTTTATGGCACATTAATGGGGCTTTTGCTGAAAAAATGCGCGGTCGGAAAATTATTTTAAATTTCCTCTTGTCAGGCCGGAATAACTCCCTATAATGC
>NZ_JABWMS020000058.1:0-29266 GCF_013369155.2 Escherichia sp. 94.0001
TCTTAATAAAATGAGACTGGTTATAAAAACCAGTTAAAATAATGACCTGGAAGGAAGTGACTTATCTATGGCGCGATTCCAGTTTAAAAGCCGTAAAAATAATGGGTTTATTTTTTTTAATAAGTTTTATGGTGATGGGAGAAGCTACAATTGCTGCACCGCTGCCACAATGGGCGAACGCCCCAGCGGTAACGCCAGTTGCCCGATTATCTTTACAGGAAAGTATATTACGCGCCTTTGCGCGCAACCCCGATGTCACCCAACAGGCGGCGCAGATAGGTATTGGCGAAGCGCAAATCGATGAAGCCAAAAGCGCCTGGTATCCGCATGTCGGTTTGACCGGTAATGCGGGGCCTTCCCGGCAAACGGACTCCAGCGGCAGGCTGGATAATAACGTTTCTTATGGCATAACCCTGACGCAGCTAGTGTATGACTTCGGTAAAACAGATAACGATATCAAACTGCAAACCGCCGCTCGTGACAGCTACCGCTTTAAATTGATGGCAACCTTAACCGACGTAGCCGAAAAAACGGCGACGACCTATATGGAAGTCAGCCGTTATCAGGCGTTGTGCGATGCGGCGCAACGTAATATCCACTCGCTGGAAAACGTCTACAACATGGCGGCACTGCGCGCTAACGCTGGCCTGAACTCATCGTCGGATGAATTACAGGCCCAGACGCGTATTGCCGGAATGCGCTCAACGCTGGAGCAATATCAAGCGCAGATGGCGAGCGCCAAAGCGCAACTGGCGGTGCTTACTGGCGTACAGCCGGAGGCGATAGCCGCGCCACCTGCTGAATTAGCCGAGCAGCCGGTATCGCCGAAAAATATTGATTACCAGTCCATCCCACTGGTGCTGGCGGCAGAAAACTTACGCCAGTCAGCACAGTACGGTGTGGAAAAAACGAAAGCGCAATACTGGCCAACGCTGAGTATTCAGGGGGGCAAAACGCGCTACCAGACCAGCGACCGCTCGTATTGGGACGACCAGTTACAACTGAACGTTAACGCGCCGCTGTATCAGGGCGGCGCAGTTTCAGCCCAGGTGCAACAGGCTGAAGGGCAACAAAAAATCTCTGCCTCGCAGGTCGAACAGGCAAAACTGGATGTGCTGCAACGAGCGTCTGTGGCATATGCGAACTGGACCGGCGCACGGGGTCGCGAAGAAGCCGGTTTAGCACAATCCGAAAGTGCGCACAAAACGCGAGATGTGTACCAAAATGAATATAAATTGGGCAAACGCAGTCTGAATGATCTATTAACCGTCGAGCAAGATGTCTTTCAGGCGCAATCGGCTGAAATAAATGCCAATTATGATGGCTGGGTCGCCGCAGTGAATTATGCCGCTGCGGTTAATAACCTTATTCCATTAGCGGGAATTAAACAGGGCTTATACAACGACTTACCCGACTTGAAATAATCCTGCCATTATTAATATCAGGTATGCATCGTTGTTAAGTGATTACCTTTGTCTTATTTAGATAAATGGACTCGCTAAGGATATGCGCCATTTATCAGGAATGCCATTATGAGCCTGATTATTGATGTTATTTCGCGAAAAACATCCGTCAAACAAACGCTGATTAATCCTGGCGACGTTACGGTTGTCATTTATGAGCCCTCCGTGGTGCAGGTTCATGCTCAGGCCTCTGCCGTTGCGCGTTATGTGCGCGATGGAAACGATCTGCTGATTTATATGCAGGACGGCACGGTGATCCGCTGTAATGGTTATTTCCTGCAAGCGGCAAATACCAGCGAGCAATCCGAACTGGTGTTTGCCGATGGGCAACAGCTGACTCATGTCACCTTTGCCGATACCGCGGCGGGTGGAGTAGCGCCCGTGGAGCTGACCGCTCAGACTACCGCAATTGAAAGCATTGCGCCGTATCTTGATACCGTCGCTCAGACCAGTGCCTTCCCGTGGGGATGGTTAGCGGGTGCCGCGGTAGGTGGTGGCGCGCTTGGCGCTTTACTGGCAAGCGGTGGTGATGATGACTCAAAAACTGAAGTGGTTAATAACCCACCGCCAGCCGAACCCGGCAATGCCACGCCATCGTTTTTAGTAACCGATAATCAGGGCGATCAACGCGGTATTCTTTCCGCCAACGATATCACCGATGACACTACGCCAACCTTTAGCGGCAGTGGGCAGGCGGGGGCGACCATCCAGATTAAAGACAGCAATGGTGACACCATCGCCAGTACCCAGGTCGGTAGTGATGGACGCTGGAGCGTCGATTTGCCTACGCAAAGTGCGGGCGAACACACCTGGTCAGTGGTGCAAATTGTTGGGAGCACCATTACCAACGCCGGGTCAATAACGTTAACCATCGACAACAGTCAGGCCGCCGTACAGCTCGTCACCACCGCAGGCGATAACATCATTAACGCCAGCGAACAGGCCGCCGGATTTACGCTTTCTGGCACCAGTAGCCATCTGGCACAGGGAACAGAACTCACCGTCACGCTAAACGGCAAAACCTACACCACCAGCGTAGGCGCTAACGGCGCGTGGAGCGTGCAGGTGCCGACCGCCGACGCGCAAGCGTTAGGCGAAGGGAATCAGGCGGTGCTGGTCAGTGGGAAAGATGCCACGGGCAATACGGTCACTGGCGCGCAGCTGCTAACGGTCGATACCCAACCGCCGACACTTGCCATCAACACCATCGCTCAGGACAACATTGTCAGCGCCTCAGAACATAACGCCGCGCTGGTAGTGAGCGGCACTTCGAATGCAGAAGCGGGGCAAACCGTAACCCTGACCGTCAACGGGAAAAGCCATTCAGCAACCGTCGGTAGCGACGGAACCTGGCAAGTGACGCTGCCTGCCACGGAGGTCCGGGCACTGGCGGAGGGGAACTACGCTGTCAATGCCAGTGTCAGCGATCGGGCAGGGAACACCACCAGCAACAGCGCGAATTTCACGGTAGACACCGGTGCGCCAGTGGTCAGCGTTAACACCGTTGCGGGTGACGATATTCTTAATACCGCCGAACAGATTGTGGCGCAGATTATTTCCGGGCGGGTCAGTGGGGCTTCTCCTGGCGACACGGTCACCGTCAAGTTAGGCGCCACAGTTCTGTCCGGCGTGGTGCAGGCAGACGGTAGCTGGAATGTGGCGCTTGATCCGGCGGTAACTCGCACTTTAGCGCGTGGCCCTAACGATATTATCGTCACGGTGACCGATGCCGCCGGAAATACCGGTACAGCGACTCATAACATCACCCTGGCGGGCGTCGCGCCGCAAGTCGCGATAGATGCTATCAGCGGAGATAACGTACTGAATGAGTTGGAGTCTCAGCAGCCGCTAACGTTAAGCGGCACCAGCAATTTGCCCGATGGCGGTACAGTTAGCGTGACGTTGAATAATGTCACGTATAGCGCTCAGGTCAGCGGCGGCGTCTGGTCGCTGAGCGTTCCGGTGAGTGATGTTGTTAATCTTGCGAACACCAATTACACCGTCACTGCCAGCGCCACCGATGTGACCGGCAACACTGGCACCGCGCAGAGCAATTTGCTGGTCGATACGGTGCTGCCGCAGGTGATCATCAACACCTTTGCGGGCGACAACATTGTCAACAACGCCGAAGCGGGAGCAGATCAAACCCTGAGTGGCGTCGTCGTGGGCGCCGCGCAGGGCGATACGGTCACTATTGAACTGGGCGGCAATACTTACACGGCGACGGTGGGCAGCAATCTCACCTGGAGCGTGAACGTTCCGGCGGCAGATTTACAGGCGCTGGGCGATGGTGCGTTAACCATTAATGCTTCGGTTACTACCGTACATGGCAATACGGGTAGCAGTGCGCTTGATATCACCATCAGCGCCGGGCTGCCGGGGCTGCGCATTGACACCATCGCGGGCGATGATGTGATCAATGCCGTTGAGCAGCAGCAAAACCTGATTATCACCGGTAGCAGTACTAATTTGCCCGCCGGAAGAGTGGTCACTGTTTTGCTCGGCGGCAACACCTACCAGGGGGTGACCGACAGCAACGGCAACTGGCAGGTAGGCGTGCCTGCGGCAGATCTACAGGCACTGACGCCGGGTACGATAGTGGTTAATGCCAGCGCAACGGACCCCGCCGGGAACCCGGTTACTATCGATCGCAACGTGGAGGTTAATCCGGGCGCGGTGCTTATTACCATCAATACCGTCTCCGGCGATGACATTATCAATGCCGCAGAAAAAGGCGCGCCATTGACGCTGACCGGTACCACGCAGCTGGTGGAAACCGGGCAAACCGTAGTAGTGAAATTCGCCGGGCAGACCTTTACCACTACCGTTCAGGCAGGTGGCGGCTGGAGCCTGACCGTTCCCGCCAGCGCGGTGAGTAGCCTGGCAGACGGTGCGGCGGAAATCACTGCGACCGTCACTAATATCAGCGGTAACACAGGCAACACCTCCCGCACCATTACCGTAGACAGCCAGGCTCCGGCCTTAAGCATCGACTCGCTGACTGCCGATAACATCATCAACGCCGCCGAAAGTGGTCAGGATCTGCAAATCACTGGCACCACCGACGCTCAGCCAGGGCAGACGGTGGCCGTCACGCTGAACGGGCAGACCTATCAGGGCGTCGTGCAGTCAGATGGCACCTGGAGCGTGACCGTTCCCGCCGCTAACGTTGACGCACTGGCTGACGGCAACGCCACGGTGAGCGCCAGCGTGAGCGATGTCGCGGGTAATCCGACCAGCGTCTCACGGGTGGCGCTGGTCGATGCCACGCCGCCGGTGGTAACCATTAATCCGGTGGCGACCGATAACGTCATTAACACGCCGGAACATACCCAGGCGCAAATCATCAGCGGCACGGTTACTGGCGCTCAGGCGGGCGATATCGTCACCGTGACGCTGAATAATGTGGATTACACCACGGTGGTGGATGCTTCCGGCAACTGGAGTCTGGGCGTTCCGGCTTCCGTTGTCAGCGGACTGGTGGACGGCAGTTATCCTGTCAGCGTCTCGGTAACCGACCGCGCCGGAAACGCGGGCAGCCAGTCACTGACTGTCACGGTCAATACCGCTGCGCCCCTTATCGGCATTAACAGCATTGCGGGCGATGATGTGATCAACGCCAGCGAAAAAGGAGCCGATCTCCAGATCACCGGCACCAGCGATCAACCTGTTAATACCGCCATCACCGTGACGCTGAACGGGCAAAATTACACCACCACGACCGACGCCTCCGGCAACTGGAGCGTCACCGTTCCGGCATCGGCGGTAACCGCACTGGGCCAGGCCAACTACACGGTAACGGCGGCGGTGACGAGTAATATCGGCAACAGCAACACCGCCAGCCATAACGTGCTGGTCGACAGCGCGCTGCCCGGCATGACCATTAACCCGGTGGCAGCCGACGATGTTATTAACGCCGCCGAAGCGGGCGTAGCGCAAACCATCAGCGGGCAGGTTACCGGAGCCGCCGTTGGCGACGCGGTAACCGTTACGCTTGGCGGTAATACTTACACCACCACCGTGCAGGCCGGTTTAAGCTGGAGCGTGAGCGTTCCGGCGGCGGATATTCAGGCGCTGGGCAATGGCGATTTAACGGTAAGCGCCTCGGTCACCAATCAAAACGGCAACACCGGCAGCGGCACACGGGATATCACCATTGACGCCAATCTGCCCGGTCTGCGGGTCGATACGGTAGCGGGCGATGATGTGGTCAATATCATCGAACACGGGCAGGCGCTGGTGGTCACCGGCAGCAGCTCGGGGCTGGCAGAAGGCACGCCACTTACCGTTACGATTAACAATGTGGAATACACCACTGCGGTGCAGGCCGATGGTGGCTGGAGCGTGGGCGTCACGGCGGCGCAGGTTAGCGCCTGGCCTGCGGGAACAGTGACGGTTACTGTGTCCGGGGAAAGTAGCGCCGGAAATCCGATAAGCATTACGCATCCAGTAACGGTCGATCTCACGCCAGCGGCGATCACCATCAACACCATCGCTACGGACGACGTGATTAACGCCGCAGAAAAAGGCGCTGATTTAACCCTTTCCGGCACCACCACTAATGTAGAACCCGGTCAAACCGTCACCGTCACCTTTGGCGGGAAAAATTACACCGCCAGCGTGGCGAGCGATGGTAGCTGGACTGCCACCGTTCCTGCCGCCGATCTGGCAGCATTACCTGAGGGCAGCGCCTCCGCGCAGGCCAGCGTCAGCAATATCAATGGCAATAGCGCCTCGGCGGTGCATAACTACAGCGTCGATAGCAGCGCGCCAACCATCATTATCAATACCGTCGCCAGCGACAATATCGTTAACGCCAGTGAAGCTGATACGGGCGTGACGGTGAGCGGCAGCACCACCGCTGAAGCGGGGCAGATTGTTACGGTAACGCTTAACAGCCCAACTGTGCAGACCTATCAGGCAACGGTACAGTCCGACGGCAGCTGGAGTATTAATATTCCGGCGGCAGATCTTGCCGCTCTGACCGATGGCAGCCATACCCTGACGGCGACGGTCAATGACAAAGCGGGCAACCCGGCGAGCACCACGCATAATCTGGCGGTGGATCTCACCGTTCCGGTACTGACCATTAACACCATTGCGGGCGATGATATTATTAACGCCGCCGAACACGGGCAGGCGCTGGTGATTTCCGGCTCCAGCACCGGCGGAGAAGCGGGCGATGTCGTCACCGTCACGCTAAACAGTAAAACCTACACCACGACGCTGGATGCTTCCGGCAACTGGAGCGTCGGCGTTCCGGCTGCGGATGTCTCTGCGCTGGGCAGCGGCACGCAAACCGTGACGGCGACCGTTACCGATGTGGCTGGCAACAGCGACAACGAGACGCACACGGTCACCGTTAACCTTACCGCGCCGACCATTGGCATCAACCCCATTGCCAGCGATGACGTGATTAACGCCACGGAAAAAGGCGCGGATCTGCAAATTTCCGGCACCAGTAATCAGCCAACAGGCACCACAATTACGGTGACGCTTAACGGGCAAAATTACTCCGCCACGACGGACGCCGCAGGCAACTGGAGCACCACGGTGCCAGCCTCTGCCGTCGGTGCGCTGGGCGAAGCCAGCTACACAGTGACGGCGAACGTCACCGATAGCGCAGGCAACAGTAATTCCGCCAGCCATAACGTGCAGGTCAATACCGCGCTGCCGGGTGTCACCATTAATCCGGTGGCGACCGACGATATTATTAACGCGGCGGAATCGGGCGTGGCGCAGACCATCAGCGGCCAGGTGACGGGCGCGGCGGCGGGCGATACGGTTACCGTGACGCTTGGCGGGAAAACCTACACCGCTACTGTGCAGGGCAATTTTAGCTGGAGCGTGGACGTTCCGGCGGCGGATATTCAGGCCATCGGTAATGGCGACCTGACAGTTAACGTCTCGGTAACCAACGGCGTGGGTAATACTGGCAGCGGTTCGCGAGATATTACTATCGACGCCAATTTGCCAGGCCTGCGCGTCGATACCGTGGCGGGCGATGATGTGGTTAACAGCATCGAGCACGGTCAGGCACTGGTGATAACCGGTAGCAGCAGCGGGCTGGCGGTGGGCGCGGCGCTGACGGTGGTGATTAACACGGTCACTTACGCTGCGACAGTATTAGCCGATGGCACATGGAGCGTTGGCGTTCCGGCGGCAGACGTGGGCAACTGGCCTGCGGGGACGGTGGATATCACGGTAAGCGGCACTAACACTGCCGGAACAACCTCCACCATCACCCATCCGGTCACCGTCGATCTGGCGGCGGTGGCGATCTCCATTAACACCGTTTCCGGCGACGATGTGATTAACGCCGCCGAAAAAGGGGCAGATTTAACCCTTTCCGGCAGCACTTCCGGCGTGGAAGCGGGGCAAACCGTCACCGTCACCTTTGGCGGCAAAACCTATACCGCTACCGTAGCGGGCGATGGCAGCTGGACAACCACCGTACCCGCCGCCGATCTCAGCGCGTTACGTGACGGCGACGCCACGGTACGGGCCAGTGTCAGCAATATTAACGGCAACACGGCTTCGGCAACCCACGCCTATAGCGTCGATGCCACGGCACCGACGCTTGCCATTAACACCATCGCCACCGACGATATTCTTAACGCCGCTGAGGCGGGCAATCCGTTAACCATCAGCGGCACCAGCACCGCCGAAGCGGGGCAAACGGTAACCGTCACGCTTAATGGTGTGGCTTACATCGGCACCGTTCAGGCGGGCGGTAGCTGGAGCGTCAGCGTGCCGACAACAGATCTCAGCAATCTGACCGCCAGCCCGTACACGGTCAGCGCCTCGGTAAGCGACAAAGCGGGTAACCCGGCGACCGCCACTCACGGCCTGGCGGTGGATCTCACCGTGCCAGTTTTAACCATTAACACCGTCTCCGGCGATGACATCATTAATGCCGCCGAACACGGGCAGGCGCTGGTGATCTCCGGTTCCAGTACTGGCGGGGAAGCGGGCGATGTCATCACCATCACGTTAAACAGTAAAACCTACACTACCACGCTGGACGCCTCCGGCAACTGGAGCGTCGGCGTTCCGGCAGCAGACGTCACTGCGCTGGGCAGCGGCCCGCAAACCATCACTGCGGCAATTACCGATACGGCAGGCAACAGCGATGATGCCAGCCGCACGGTCACCGTAAATCTCACCGCGCCAACCATTGGCATCAACACTATCGCCAGCGATGACGTGATTAACGCCACAGAAAAAGGCGCGGATCTGCAAATCACCGGCACCAGTAATCAGCCCGCAGGCACCACAATAACGGTGACGCTGAACGGGCAAAATTACACCGCTACCACCGATAGCAGTGGCAACTGGAGCGCTACGGTTCCAGCCTCGGCAGCTAGCGCGTTGGGTGAAGCCAACTACACGGTAACGGCGAGCGTTACCGACACGGCAGGCAACAGTAATTCCGCCAGCCATAATGTGCTGGTCAACAGCGCCTTACCTGGCGTTACCATTAACGCAGTGGCAACCGATGACATTATTAATGCCGCCGAAGCGGGCAGTGCGCAAACCATCAGCGGGCAGGTGACGGGCGCGGCGGCGGGCGATACGGTCACCGTCACGCTGGGCGGCAACACCTACACCGCTACGGTGCAGGCTAATTTAAGCTGGAGTGTCAGCGTTCCAGCGGCGGATATTCAGGCGCTGGGTAACGGCGACCTGACAGTTAACGTCTCGGTCACCAATGACGTTGGTAATACCGGCAGCGGCTCGCGCGATATTACGATCGATGCCAATCTGCCTGGTTTGCGGGTCGATACCGTGGCGGGCGATGATGTTATTAACAGCCTTGAGCACAATCAGGCGCTGGTGATAACAGGTAGCAGCACCGGGCTGACGGCAGGAACGGCATTAACGGTCGTGATTAACAACGTCACTTACGCTGCCACGGTGTTAGCTGACGGTACATGGAACCTCGGCGTTCCGGCGGCAGACGTCAGCAACTGGCCTGCGGGTACGGTGGATATCACGGTAAGCGGCACCAACAGCGCCGGAACAACCTCCACCATTACCCATCCGGTTACCGTCGATCTGGCGGCGGTCGCCATAACCATTAACACTCTCTCCGGCGATGATGTGATCAATGCCGTCGAAAAAGGCGAAACGCTGGTGGTGAGCGGCAGTACCAGCGGTGTAGAAGCCGGGCAGACGGTGACCGTCACCTTTGGCGGTAAAAATTACACCACCACTGTGGAAGCCAACGGTAGCTGGACGGTGAATGTGCCGCCTGCCGATCTCGCTGCGTTGCCGGACGGCGCGGGCAACGTGCAGGCGAGTGTCAGCAACATTAACGGCAACAGCGCCCAGGCCGATCGCGCGTACAGCGTCGATGCCACCGCGCCGCTTGTGACCATCAACACCATCGCCAGCGACGATATTCTCAACGTGAGTGAAGCGGGCGCGGGGATAACCATCAGCGGCACCACCACGGCGCAGGCCGGGCAGACGCTGACTGTCACGCTCAATAACAACACGTACCAGACTACCGTCCAGGCCGATGGCACCTGGAGTGTGAACGTTCCGGCGACAGATTTAAGCGGATTAACCGCCAGCAGTTATACCGTGACCGCCACGGTGAGCGACAAAGCGGGCAACCCGGCAAGCGCGGATCATGCACTGGCGGTGGACGTTACCGCGCCGGATCTCACCATTAATACCGTCGCGGGCGATGACATTATCAACGCCATCGAACATGGTCAGGCGCTGGTGGTGAGCGGCACCAGTACGGGCGCGGCGGCAGGCGATGTGGTGACCGTCACGCTGAACGGTAAAAACTACACCACAACGCTGGACGCCTCCGGTAACTGGAGTGTGGGTATTCCGGCGGCGGATGTCACGGCACTGGCAACCGGTAGCCAGACCATCACCGCCAGCCTGAGCGATCGCGCGGGCAACAGCGACAGCACGACTCACGACGTGACCGTTGATCTCAGTGGCCCGACGCTGACCATTAACACTGTCTCCGGTGATGACATTATTAATAATGCGGAGAAGACCCAGGATCTGATCATCAGCGGCGTCTCCAGCGGCCTGGCGGCAGGCACTACGGTCACCGTGATGTTGAACGGCCTGGCGTACAGCGCCACCACCGACGGCTCCGGCAACTGGAGCGTTACCGTGCCGGCTTCGGCGGTCGGCGCACTGGGCGAGGCGGTTTATTCGATTAGCGCCAGCGCCACCGACAGCGCGGGTAACAGCGGTAGTACTACCCATACGGTGAATGTCGAATCGCTCCTGCCAGGGGTAATCATTAATACTGTGGCGGGTGATGACATTATCAACGCCGCTGAAATCGCCGTTAACCAGACCCTCAGCGGACAGGTTACGGGGACGGCAGCAGCAGGAGATTCGGTCACTGTCACGCTCGGCGGTAATCAATACATTGCCACCGTGCAGCCAGATTTAAGCTGGAGCGTCAGCGTGCCTGCGGCAGATTTGCAGGCGCTGGGTAACGGTGAACTGACCATCAGCGCCTCGGTGACCAATTCCGCAAATAATACCGGCACCGCGACGCACGATATCGTGATAGACGCCAACTTGCCAGGTCTGCGGGTCGATACCGTGGCAGGCGATGATGTGATTAACAGCATTGAGCACACTCAGGCACTGGTGGTCACCGGTAGCAGTAGCGGACTGGCGGCGGGGGCGGCGTTGACGGTAGTTATCAACGGCGTCACCTATGGCGCAACGGTACTCGCCGATGGCACCTGGAGCGTCGGTGTTCCGGCGGCAGATGTCACAAACTGGCCTGCGGGGACGGTCAATATTGCCGTCTCTGGCACTAACACTGCCGGAACCACAACCAGCATTACTCATCCGGTGACCGTCGATCTTGCGGCCGTGGCGATTACCATCAACACCCTTTCCACTGACGATGTGATAAACGCCGCCGAGAAAGGCACTGATTTGCAGCTTTCCGGCACCACCTCAGATGTGGAAGCGGGGCAGACTATTACCGTTATTTTCGGTGGCAAAAGCTACACCACCACGGTTGCCGCGGATAATACCTGGGGGCTGACGATCCCAGCCGCCGATCTCGCAACCTTGCCGGATGGCGCAGCAAACATCCAGGCCAGCGTCAGCAACGTCGCGGGTAACAACGCCCAGGCAACGCATGTTTATAGCGTCGATGCCACCGCGCCCTCCGTTACTATCAACACCATCGCCAGCGACGATATTCTTAATGCCGCCGAAGCGGGATCGGCGCTGACCATCAGCGGCACCAGCACCGCAGAAGCCGGGCAGACAGTGACCGTGACGCTAAACGGCGTCAATTACAGCGGCAACGTGCAGGCAGACGGGAGCTGGAGCGTCAGCGTACCAACTGGCGATTTAGCCGACCTTACCGCCAGCCCCTATACGGTGAGCGCGGCGGTCAGCGACAAAGCGGGCAACCCAACCTCGGCAACGCATAACCTGACGGTGGATCTTGCCGCTCCGGTCGTCACCATTAACACGGTAGCGGGCGATGACATCATTAACGCCACGGAACATGCTCAGGCGCAGATTATCAGCGGCTCGGCAACGGGCGCGACGACGGGTAACACGGTTTCCGTGACGATTGGCACGACCACCTACACCACCGTGCTGGACGCCAACGGCAACTGGAGCATCGGCGTGCCTGCCAGCGTGATTTCCGCGCTGGCCCAGGGCGATGTGACCATTACCGCCACGGTTACCGACTCCGCAGGCAACAGCGGCACGGCCTCGCACACTGTCAGCGTGGCGCTCGGTGCACCGATACTCGCCATTAACACCATCGCCGTCGATGACATCATCAACGCCACGGAGAAAGGCGCGGATCTGGCGATTTCCGGCACCAGCGACCAGCCTGCGGGCACGCAGATTACCGTTACGCTCAACGGGCAAAATTACACCACCACTGCCGATGCTTCCGGGAACTGGAGCGTGACTGTTCCGGCGTCTGCGGTTGGTACGCTCGGTGAAGCGACTTATACGGTGACTGCCGCCGCAACCGATGTTGATGGCAATAGCGGTTCCGCCAGCCATAACGTGCAGGTTAATACCGCGCTACCGGGCGTCACCATTAACGTTGTGGCAACGGATGATATTATTAACGCCGCCGAAGCGGGGGCAACTCAAACTATCAGCGGGCAGGTCACGAGGGCCGCGGCGGGCGACACGGTGACCGTGACGCTAGGCGGGGCGACTTACACCGCTACGGTACAGGCAGACTTAAGCTGGAGTGTCGATGTTCCGGCTTCGGCGTTACAGGCGCTGGGCAACGGAGAGCTGACCATTTCGGCTTCGGTAACAAACAGCGTAGGCAATACCGGCAACGGCACGCGCGAAATCACCATAGACGCGAATCTCCCCGGTCTGCGGATTGACACCGTGGCGGGCGATGATGTGGTTAATAGCATCGAGCATGGTCAGGCACTGGTGATAACCGGTAGCAGCAGCGGGCTGGCGGTGGGTGCGGCGCTGACGATGGTGATCAATAACGTCACCTACGGCGCGACGGTATTAGCCGATGGCACCTGGAGCGTCGGCATTCCGGCGGCAGATGTCAGCGCCTGGCCTGCGGGGGCGCTGACGATTACGGCGAGCGGCAGCACTACCGCCGGAAACCCGGTCAGCGTTACGCATCCGGTGACTGTCGATCTCTCGGCGGTGGCGGTCAGCATCAACGCCATTACCGCCGATGATGTGATTAACGCCGCCGAAAAAGGCGCGGCGTTAACGCTCTCCGGCAGCACTTCCGGCGTGGAGGCTGGTCAAACGGTCACCGTGACCTTTGGCGGTAAAACCTATACTGCAAGTGTCGCGGCGAATGGTTCCTGGAGCACCACGGTTCCGGCGGCAGATATGGCGGCCCTGCGTGATGGTGATGCCAGCGCGCAGGCCAGTGTCAGCAACGTTAACGGCAACAGTGCCACCACTACCCACGCTTACAGCGTCGATGCCACCGCGCCAACGGTGACCATTAACACCATTGCGGGCGACGATATTCTTAACGCCGCCGAAGCGGGTGCGGCGCTGACCATCACCGGCAGCAGCACGGCGGAAGCCGGGCAGACGGTGACCGTCACGCTCAATGGCGCAAACTATACTGGCACGGTACAAACGGACGGCAGCTGGAGTATCAGCGTACCGCCAGCCGACTTAAGCGCTCTGACCGCCAGCATCTACACCGTCAGCGCGGCGGTGAGCGACAAGGCCGGAAACCCGACCTCGGTTAACCACAACCTGACGGTGGATACTTCCGTTCCGGTCGTCACCATCAACACGGTGGCAGGCGATGATGTGATCAACGCGACGGAACACGCCCAGGCGCAGATCATTAGCGGCTCTGCCACGGGGGCGGCAACCGGTAGCACCGTGACGGTGACTATCGGCTCAAATACCTTCACCACCGTGCTGGATTCCAGCGGTAACTGGAGCATCGGCGTCCCGGCAAGCGTTGTTTCGGCACTGGCAAACGGCACGGTGACCATTAACGCCAGCGTCACTGATGCCGGAGGAAACAGTGGTAGCGCCACCCATCAGGTGACGGTCAATACCGGGCTGCCGACCATTACCTTTAACGCCATCAGCAGCGATAACGTCCTGAACGCCGATGAAAAAGGCCAGCCGTTGACCATTAGCGGTAGCAGTACGGGGCTGGCGACCGGCGCACAGGTTACCGTCACGCTCAACGGTCATAACTACAGCGCCACCACCGACGCAGCCGGCAACTGGACCTTAACCGTACCGGTGAGCGATCTGGCGGCCTTAGGTCAGGCTAACTATACCGTCAGCGCCAGTGCCACCAGTGCGGCAGGCAACACCGCCAGCAGCCAGGCGAATTTACTGGTCGACAGCGGCCTGCCAGGCGTCACCATCAACACCGTGGCGGACGACGATATTATCAACGCCGCCGAAGCCGGGGACGATCAAACCATCAGCGGGGTGGTGACCCGTGCCGCCGCAGGCGATACAGTCACCGTGACGCTGGGCGGTAACACTTACACCGCTACGGTACAGGGCAACTTAAGCTGGAGTATCAGCGTTCCGGCAGCCGATCTCCAGGCGTTGGGCAATGGCGATTTGATCATTACCGCCTCGGTGACCAACGCGAATGGCAATACGGGTAGCGGCACGCGGGATATCACCATTGATGCCAACCTGCCTGGGCTGCGGGTGGATACCGTGGCGGGCGATGATATCGTCAACAGCATTGAGCATGGTCAGGCACTGGTGATCACTGGTGGCAGTAGTGGCCTGAATGCAGGTGCTGTGCTGACGGTTACCATCAACAGTGTGGCTTATTCTGCCACGGTACAGGCAGACGGGAGCTGGAGCGTCGGCATTCCGGCGGCAAACGTCAGCGCATGGCCTGCGGGGCCGTTAACCGTTGAAGTGACAGGCCAGAGCAGCGCCGGAAACCCGGTCAGCGTCAGCCATCCGTTCACCGTCGATTTAACGGCGGTGGCAATCAGCATCAACACCGTTGCCAGCGACGACGTGATTAACGCCGCCGAAAAAGGCACCAATCTGACCCTTTCTGGCAGCACCAGTGGGATTGAAAACGGGCAAACCGTTACCGTCACTTTTGGCGGCAAAACCTACACCGCCAGCGTCGCCGCCAACGGTAGCTGGAGCGTGAACGTTCCAGCGTCAGATCTGGCAACCTTGCCAGACGGCGCGGCGACCGTGCAGGCCAGTGTCAGCAGTGCGAGCGGCAACAACGCGTCGGCAACTCATGCGTATAGCGTCGATGCCAGCGCACCGACGCTTACCATAAACACCATCGCCAGCGATGACATCCTTAACGCCACGGAGGCGGGAAACCCGCTCACCATCAGCGGCACCAGCACCGCCGAAACCGGGCAGACGGTCACCGTCACCCTTAACGGCGCAACTTACACCGGTAATGTACAGGAGGACGGTAGCTGGAGCGTCAGCGTTCCCACTTCAGCCCTGGGCGCTCTGACTGCAAGCAATTACACCGTCAGCGCCACGGTCAACGACAAAGCGGGCAATCCCGGCAGCGCCAGCCATAATCTGGCGGTAGACACCACCGCGCCGGTTCTCACCATTAACACCGTGGCAGGCGATGACATCATTAACGACGCCGAACACGCACAGGCGCTGGTGATCTCCGGTACCAGCACGGGCGGGGAAGCGGGCGATGTGGTGAGCGTTGTGCTCAATGGCAAAACGTATACCACGACGCTGGATGCCTCCGGCAACTGGAGCGTTGGCGTTCCAGCAGCGGATGTTGCGGCACTCAGTAGCGGCGCACAGACCATCACCGCCAGCGTCAGCGATCGGGCGGGCAACAGCGACGACGCCAGCCGAACCGTCACCATTAACCTCACCGCGCCAGCGATTAGCATCAACACCATCGCGGGCGATGACGTGATCAACGCGACGGAAAAAGGATCGAATCTGGCGCTTTCCGGCACCAGCGATCAGCCTGCGGGCACGGCGATCACCGTCACGCTGAATGGACAAAACTACAGCGCCACCACCGATGCCTCCGGCAACTGGAGCGTGACCGTGCCCGCCTCGGCGGTCAGTGCACTGGGCGAAGCGACATATAGCGTCACGGCGAGCGTCACCAACGCCCAGGGCAACAGCAGTACTGCCAGCCATAATGTGCAGGTCAATACCGCGCTGCCAGGCGTCACCATTAATCCGGTGGCGACGGACGACATTATCAATGCCGCCGAAGCGGGTAGCGCACAAACTATCAGCGGCCAGGTAACCGGGGCGGTGGCTGGCAGCACCGTCACCGTTGAACTGGGTGGTAAAACTTACACCGCCACCGTGCAGGCTGATTTAAGCTGGAATGTAAGCGTACCAGCCGCTGACTGGCAGGCGTTAGGTAACGGTGAATTAACCGTTAATGCCTCGGTGACCAACGCCGTTGGCAACACCGGCAGCGGCATGCGTGATATCACCATCGATGCCAGTCTGCCCGGTCTGCGGGTGGATACCGTCGCAGGCGATGATGTGGTCAATATCATCGAACACGCTCAGGCGCAGGTGATTACCGGGAGCAGCTCCGGCTTTACGGCAGGCACGGCGCTGACCGTGGTGATAAATAACCAAACTTATGCCGCCACGGTGTTGGCGAACGGCACCTGGAGCGTCGGCGTTCCGGCGGCGGATGTCAGTAACTGGCCTGCGGGAATGCTGAATATTACCGTTAGCGGCGCGAACAGTGCCGGAACGCAAACCAGCATTACCCATCCGGTGAGCGTTGATCTCACTACCGTCGCCATCAGCATTAACGCTATTACCCCTGATGATGTGATTAACGCTGCCGAAAAAGGCGCGGCGCTAACGCTTTCCGGCAGCACGTCCGGCGTCGAAGCGGGGCAAACCGTTACTATTACCTTTGGCGGCAAAACCTACACCACCACGGTGGCGGCAAACGGTAGCTGGAGCACCACCGTTCCGACTGCGGATTTGGCGGCTCTGCGTGACGGCGATGCCAGCGCCCAGGTGCGGGTGACTAACGTCAACGGCAACAGCGCCACGGCAACGCATGAATACAGCGTCGATAGCGCCGCGCCAACGGTGACCATCAACACCATTGCCAGCGATAACATCATCAACGCCAGCGAAGCGGCGGCGGGCGTCACGGTGTCCGGCACCAACACCGCGGAAACCGGGCAAACGCTCACCGTCACGCTAAACGGCACTAACTACCAGACCACGGTGCAGGCAGACGGCAGCTGGAGCTTAACGCTGCCTGCCAGTGACTTAACCGCACTTGCCAATAACGGCTACACCCTGACCGCCACGGTCAGCGATCTGGCGGGTAACCCTGGCAGCGCCAGCAAAGGCGTCACCATCGATACCACCGCGCCCGTCATCAGCTTCAACACCGTGGCAGGCGATGACGTGATTAACAACGTCGAACACTCTCAGGCGCAGATTATCAGCGGCACCGCCACGGGCGCGGTGGCGGGTGACCGCCTGGTGGTGACCATCGCCGGGCAGCAGTATGTCACCAGCACCGATGCCAGCGGCAACTGGAGCGTTGGCGTGCCAGCCAACGTGGTTTCCGGCCTTGCAGACGGCACGGTGACCATCAGCGCCACCATCACCGACAGCGCAGGCAACAGCAGCACGCAGACGCACAACGTGCAGGTCAATACGGCGGTGGTGTCGCTCTCAGTCAGCACCATCAGTGGCGATAATATTATTAACGCCGCCGAAGCAGGCAGTGCGCTGACCCTGAGCGGCACTGGCACTAATTTCGCGACAGGCACGGTGGTGACCGTGTTGCTTAATGGCAAGGGCTACAGCGCCACCATTCAGAACAACGGGAGCTGGAGCGTGAATGTGTCGGCGGCAGACGTCGCGGCACTTGCGGATGGCACCAGCTACACGGTTAGCGCCTCCGCCCAGGACAGCGCAGGAAACAGCGCCACGGCCTCGCGCAGCGTGGCGGTGGATCTCACCGCACCGGTTATCAACATTAATACCGTTTCGACGGATGACCGACTCAACGCCGCCGAACAGCAGCAGCCGTTAACCCTTAACGGCTCGACCAGCGCGGAAGTGGGGCAGACGGTCACTGTCACCTTTGGCGGCAAAACCTATACCGCCACGGTTGCCGCCAATGGCACCTGGGCGCTGAACGTGCCTGCGGCGGATCTGGCAGCACTCGGGCAAGGCGCGCAGACCATTACCGCCAGCGTGAACGATCGCGCCGGTAACCCCGGTCAAACCACGCACGCCCTGACTGTTGACACCGTTGCGCCGACGGTCACCATCGCCACCGTTGCGGGTGACGATATTATCAACAACGCCGAACAGCTTGCCGGGCAGACTATCAGCGGCAACACCACCGCCGAAGTAGGTCAGACTGTCACCGTCACCTTTAACGGACAGACCTGGACCGCAACGGTCGGCAGTGGCGGAAGCTGGTCGGTATTTATTCCGGCGCAGCAGTTTTCCGGATTAAGCGACGGCAGCTACACCATCAGCGCGACGGTCAGCGATCAGGCCGGAAACCCCGGTAGCGCCAGCCGTGGCGTGACGTTGAATGGCAGCGTGCCAACGGTCACCATCAATACCTTTGCGGGCGATGATGTGGTGAACGCGGCGGAACACGGCGCGTCTTTGGTGATCAGCGGCACCACCACCGCCCCAGTCGGGCAGACGCTGACTCTGACCTTAAACGGTAAAACCTACACCACCACGGTGCAGACTGGTGGTAGCTGGAGCTACTCCCTCGGTAGCGCCGATGTCACCGCGCTGGCGGACGGCAATGCCTACGTAATTAACGCCTCGGTGAGCAACGCTATCGGAAACACCGGTAGCAGCAATCACACCATTACCGTCGATCTCAGCGCCCCGGCGATGGGCATTAATATTGATTCCCTGCAAGCCGACACTGGCCTTAGCGCCAGCGACTTTATCACCAGCGTCAGCCCGGTGGTGGTCAACGGCTCACTCACTGCCGCGCTTGCCAGTAACGAGACGGCGCAAATCAGTATCGACGGCGGTGTAACCTGGAGCACGCTTACCGTTACTGGCACGACCTGGCGCTATAACGACAGCCGCACGCTGACTGATGGTAACTATCTCTATCAGGTGCGGGTGATTGATGCGGCGGGCAACGTCGGGGCGACTGATAGCCAGAATGTGGTGATCGACACTACTGCGCCAGATCCCGCGGTGAAAACCATCGCCATTAGCGCGATCACCACCGATACAGGTCTGATTACTAATGATTTTGTCACCAGCGACACGACGCTTGCGGTGAGTGGTACGCTCGGCGCGCCGCTCTCTGCTGGTGAGTTCGCGCAAATCAGTATCGATGGCGGCACCACCTGGCAGAATCTGGCGGTAAATGGATTAACCTGGACTTATCTTGACGGGCGCACGCTGACCGACGGTAACTACAACTATCAGGTACGGGTGATCGACACCGCCGGAAATATCGGCGCGACCGCCAGCCAGATAGTCACCGTGGACACCACCGCGCCGCTGGCGAGCAAAACCATCGTCATTGCGGGCATCAGCGATGACACCGGGTTAAGCAGCAGCGATTTTGTGACCCGTGACACTACGCTGACCGTGCGCGGGACGCTCGGCGCGGCGCTGGCGGCAGATGAACGGGCGCAAATCAGCCTCGACGGCGGTGTCACCTGGACTACGTTAACCGTTATTGGCACCAGCTGGAGCTATGCCGATAGTCGCACGCTCACCGACGGCACCTGGAACTACACGGTGCGGGTGGTGGATCTGGCGGGGAATGTCGGGCAGACCGCGACGCAAAATGTGGTGGTCGACACCATCAGCCCGGAAGCGGCGAAAAGCATCACTATTACCGGTATCAGCGATGACACCGGAGCCAGCAGCAGCGATTTTATTACCAGCGACACCACGCTTACCGTGCGCGGCGTGCTGGGCGCGGCGCTCGGCGCTAATGAGTTCGCGCAAATCAGTACCGACAACGGCGCAACCTGGGTGAACGTGACCGTTGCCGCAGACGGTCTGAACTGGAGTTATGTTGACGGACGCACGCTCACCAACGGTACCACCACCTGGCAGGTACGGGTGGTTGATTTAGCGGGCAACGTTGGCGCATCCGGCAGCCAATCGGCGCAGATCGACACCGTTAACCCGGCGCAGGTGCTCACCATCGCCAGCATCAGCACCGATACGGGGAGTTCGGCCACCGACTTTATCACCAGCGATACCACGCTCACGCTGACCGGTTCGCTGGGGGCGGGGCTTGCCAGCGGCGAAGTGGCGCAGATTAGCCTCGATGGCGGCGCGACCTGGACCACGCTCACCACCAACGGTACGCAGTGGACTTACACTGACAGCCGCACGCTGACCGACGGCAGCTACGTTTATCAGGTACGGGTGCTGGATCTGGCGGGAAATACAGGTCCGGTGGTATCGAAAACGGTGGTGGTCGATACGATTAACCCCACCGCCACGCCGACCATTGTGTCGTATACCGATGATATCGGGCAGCGGCAGGGGACGTTTAGCAATTCGCAGGCCACCGACGACACCACGCCGTTGCTCAACGGCGTGCTCTCTGCGCCGCTTGCCAGCGGTGAAGTCGTTTACCTCTACCGTAACGGTCTGCTGTTAGGTGCGGTGACGATGGTCGGCGCGCTGAACTGGACTTACAGCGACAGTGGTCTGGTCAGCGGTGCCTATACCTACAGCGCACGAGTGGTGGATCTGGCGGGGAATATCACCTCCTCCAGCGATTTTGTTCTGACGGTCGATACCTCTATTCCGACGACGCTTGCGCAAATCACCAATCAAACCACACGCGATACCACGCCGATTATCAGCGGCGTAATCACGGCGGCACTTGCCAGTGGGCAGTATGTTGAAGTGGTGATCAACGGCAAAACTTACACCTCGCAACCGGGCGGTGCGGTGGTGGTCGATCCGGCGCACAACACCTGGTATGTACAACTGCCGGATACCGACGCGCTGGCGGCGTCTGCGACCGCCTATAACGTCACCGCGCAGGTGAAAAGCTCGGCGGGCAATGGCAACACCGCCAACGTCAGCACTGGCACGGTAACGGTTAACGCGGCGATAGATTACACACCGACCTGGACCACCACCAGCAAATCTACCGCATGGGGGCTGACTTATGGACTCGACAACCACGGGATGTGGACGGTGCTGGCCAACCAGCAAATTATGCAATCCACCGATCCGCGCACCTGGTCGAAAACCGCCCTGACGCTGGTGCAAAGTGGCAACAACTATGCCACCAGCTCCATCGCCGATTACAACCGTAACGGTACGGGCGATCTGTTTATTACCCGTGATGACTACGGCACGGGGTATATCAACGGCTTTACTAATAACGGCGATGGTACGTTTTCCAGCGCCATCCAGGTGAACGTTGGCACCCTGACGTGGTATGGCTCGATTGTGGCGTTTGATAAAGAGGGCGACGGTTATCTTGATTTCTGGATTGGCGACGCCGGGGGGCCGGACTCCAACACTTTCCTGTGGAACAATGCCGGCACCCTGACAGGCAACTCGACCACTGCTAATAACGGGGGGAGTGCTACGGTCGGTGGGGCGGTGACAGGTTATCTGTCACTCAACGAAGGTTCCGGTGTCGATCTTAATAATGACGGCAGGATTGACCTGGTTCAGCACACTTTCAACCTGAACAACAACTTCACCCTCTCATCGTTGATAAGTCAGGGCAATGGCACCTTCGTCTGGGGACAAAACACCGTCAATACTTTCCTCAGTAGTCCTGGCTCGGGGGGAAACTCGACATCCGTTTCCATGACATGGGCCGATTTCGATGGTGACGGCGATATGGATCTCTTCCTGCCCGCCAGCCAGGGAAGAGCTAACTACGGTTCGCTGTTATTCAACACCAACGGCGTGCTGGGTAGCCCGGTGGCGGTCGGCGCGACGGCAACCACCTACGCCAGTCAATTCAGCCTGGCCGTCGACTGGGATCATGACGGGTTAATGGACATCGCCCGTATCGCCCAGACCGGACAGTCGTATCTTTATACTAACGTCAGCAACGCCAGTAACTGGACACAATCGGCCCTCGGCAGCAGCCAGAGCGGCACCACCAGCGGCGTGGCGGCAATGGACTACGACTGGGACGGCGCGGTGGATGTGCTGGTAACCAAACAGTCGGGCAGCGTGTTCCTCATCCGTAACACTAACACGGTGAGCTACGGGACCTCGTTGCACCTGCGTATCACCGATCCTAACGGTATTAACGTCTATTACGGCAATACCGTGAAGCTGTACAACTCGGCGGGCGTGCTGGTTGCCACACAAATCATCAACCCGCAGTCGGGGATGGGCGTTAACGACACCTCGGCGCTGGTCAACTTCTACGGACTTAACGCGGGAGAAACCTACAACGCGGTGCTGATCAAATCCACCGGCACTACCGCCAGCAATATCGACCAGACGGTGAATACCAGCTGGGGCGGCTTACAGGCCACCGATGCTACTCACGCTTACGACCTCAGTGCTGAAGCAGGTACGGCGAGCAACAACGGCAAGTTTGTCGGCACTGGCTATAACGACACCTTCTTCGCCACCGCAGGCACCGACATCTACGACGGTTCCGGCGGCTGGGTGTACAGCTCCGGCACAGGAACCTGGCTGGCGAACGGCGGCATGGACGTGGTCGATTTCCGTCTCTCAACGGTGGGCGTGACCGCTAACTTAAGCGTCACCACCGCCCAGGCTACCGGTTTTAATACCTCGACATTTACCAACATCGAAGGGATTTCCGGCTCGAATTTTAATGACACTCTGACCGGCAGCAGCGGCGATAACCAACTGGAAGGGCGCGGCGGCAACGACACGCTCAACATCGGTAACGGCGGTCACGACACCTTGCTCTATAAACTGCTTAACGCCAGTGACGCCACCGGGGGCAACGGTTCGGACGTGGTGAATGGCTTTACGGTAGGCACCTGGGAAGGCACCGCCGACACCGATCGCATTGATATTCGTGAACTGTTACAGGGCAGCGGCTACACCGGAAACGGCAAAGCCAGCTATGTCAACGGTGTGGCAACGCTGGATGCCCAGGCCGGAAACATCGGTGATTTTGTCAAAGTCACCCAGAGCGGCAGCGACACCATCGTGCAGATCGACCGCGATGGCACGGGCGGCAATTTTGCGACAGCTAACGTGGTCACGCTGACGGGCGTGCATACCGACCTCGCCACCTTACTGGCGAATCATCAGTTGATGGTGGTGTAGAGAATGAAAAAAAATGCCCAGTCCGTGGAAGCCTGGCTGGAGGCGATGATCGCCGTGGCGCGCTATTACCGCCTCGATTTTTCCCAGGAGAATGTGCGCGCGACCGTCAACTGGGAGCGCGACAGCAAACGGGAGGAGTTATTGACCGATATGGCGCGGCAGTTAGGGATGGGGCTGCGGCTGGTGGAGTTTTCCGCCGACTCGCTTAACCCCTGGCGTCTGCCGCTGATCGCGGTGTTTGATAATCAACAGATTGGCGTGATCACCCGCCGCGACAATCACGACAATATCAGCGTTCAGTTCAGCGGTGACGAAGGGCTGGAAACCACATTAAACGTCACGGATATAGAAGACAAAATCGTTGAACTGGCGCTGCTACGACCGCTCAGCGCCATTCCCGATGCGCGGGTGGATGACTACATTCGCCCGTATCAGGCTAACTGGTTCTGGAATCTTTCGCTAAAAGACTGGCGGCGCTATGGCGATATTATGCTGGCCTCGCTGGTGGCGAACGTGCTGGCGCTGGCGGCGATGATTTTCTCGATGCAGGTTTACGACCGCGTTGTTCCGGCGCAGTCCTACCCGACGCTATGGGTGCTGTTCGCCGGGGTGATGATGGCGATTCTGTTTGAGTTCTGTATGCGCATGGTGCGCACACACCTTTCCGATGTGATCGGCAAACGGGCGGATCTGCGTATTTCGGATCGCGTGTTTGGTCACGCATTACGGCTGAAAAATAACGTGCGATCGAAATCCACCGGATCGTTTATCTCACAGATCCGCGAACTGGAATCGGTGCGGGAACTGATCACTTCCACCACCATTGGCGCGGTGGCGGATCTGCCGTTCTTCCTGCTGTTTGTCTTTATTTTGTGGATGATCGGCGGCTGGCTGGTGCTGGTGGTTTTGCTGGCGCTGCCCTTGCTGGTGATCCCCGGTCTGCTGGTACAACGCCCGCTGGCGCGGCTGGCGAACGAAGGGATGCGCGAATCGGCAGTGCGCAACGCTACGCTTGTCGAGGCCGTGCAGTCGATTGAAGACATTAAACTGCTGCGTGCTGAACAGCGTTTCCAGAATCAGTGGAATCACACCAACGACGTGGCGTCATCTATCAGCATGAAGCAACGTTTTCTCACCGGGCTACTGCTCACCTGGACGCAGGAAGTGCAATCCATCGTCTATGTGGTGGTGCTGTTGGTAGGCTGCTTTATGGTGATGAACGGCGACATGACCACCGGCGCGCTGGTGGGGACGACGATTCTGGCTTCGCGCACCATCGCGCCGCTGTCGCAGATATCCGGCGTGCTTTCGCGCTGGCAGCAGGCGAAGGTGGCGCGTAATGGCCTTGATGAACTGATGAAGCGCCCGGTGGATCAGCCGGAACACGGCAAACTGGTGCATAAAGCAGTGCTGCACGGCAATTATCAGTTCAGCAACGCGGTGTTTTATTACGACGAAGAAGAGAAGATTGCCGATGTGGCGATCGGCAAACTCAACATTCAGGCCGGAGAGAAAATCGCCATTCTCGGGCGCAACGGCGCGGGTAAATCAACGCTACTGCAAATGCTTGCCGGAATGCGTATCGCCCAGCAGGGGCAGGTGCTGCTGGATAACATTAGCATCGGGCAGCTTGATCCGGCAGATCTGCGTCGCGACATGGGGCTGCTCAGCCAGACCGGGCGACTGTTCTTCGGTTCGCTGCGGGAAAACCTCACCATGGGGATGCCAGAAGCCAGCGATGAAGATATCGAACGCGCGTTGACCCTCAGCGGAGCGCTGCCGTTTGTGCAGAAGCAGAAAAACGGCCTTAACTACATGATTCAGGAAGGGGGATTTGGTCTTTCTGGCGGCCAGCGGCAAACGCTGCTGCTGGCGCGGCTCCTCATCTCTCAACCCAATATCGTGCTGCTTGATGAACCCAGCGCCTCGCTGGATGAAATGGCGGAAGCGTATTTAATTGAACAACTAAAACAGTGGATTGGGCATCGCACGCTGGTCATTGCTACTCACCGCACGGCAATGCTGCAACTGGTTGACAGGATAATCGTGATGGATCAGGGGCGCATTGTGATGGACGGCGCGAAAGAGACTATTTTGCGTGAACAGAGCGAACCCACGACGCGACGTGTGGTGTTGCAGGAGAAGAATAAGGGGTCTGCCGCATGAACGGACAACTGCAATACAACCGTGGCCTGACTGAACCCCGCTTGCCGCGTTCGGCGCTGGCGGTACGCGTTACCGCTGTGATGCTGCTCTGTTTTCTCGGCTGGGCGTGGTACTTCCAGCTTGATGAAGTCACCACCGGCAGCGGCACGGTAGAACCTTCTGGACGCGAACAGGTGGTGCAGTCGCTGGAAGGCGGGATTTTGTATCATCTCGACGTGAAGGTTGGCGATATTGTCGAACAGGGGCAGCCGCTGGCGCAGCTTAACCGCACCAAAACGGAATCCGACGTCCAGGAAGCGATGTCGCGGCTGTACGCGGCGCTGGCAACCTCGGCGCGGCTGCGGGCGGAAGTGAGCAATAAACCGCTGGTCTTCCCTGACGAACTGAATAAATTCCCCGAACTTATCGAGTCGGAAACGGCGTTATATAACACTCGCCGCGATGGGCTGAACAAAGCCACCACCGGGCTGACGCAGGGGATTAGCCTGGTCAACCGCGAACTGGCGATGACCCAGCCGCTGGTAAAACAGGGGGCGGCGAGCAGCGTCGAAGTGCTGCGCCTGCAACGTCAGGCCAATGAACTGGAAAACAAACTTAGCGACGTGCGCACGCAATACTACGTTCAGGCGCGCGAAGAGTTAGCGAAAGCCAATGCGGAAGTGGAAACCCAGCGTTCGGTGATCCGCGGGCGGGAAGATTCTCTCACCCGGCTCAACTTTACTGCGCCGGTGCGAGGCATTGTTCAGGACATTGACGTCACCACGGTTGGCGGCGTCATCGCCCCCGGTGGTAAACTCATGACTATCGTGCCGCTGGATGAGCAACTGTTGATCGAGGCAAAAATCTCCCCGCGCGATGTGGCATTTATCCATCCGGGGCAAAAATCGCTGGTGAAAATAACCGCTTACGATTACTCCATCTACGGCGGCCTGCCGGGGGAAGTGGCGGTGATATCACCAGACACCGTGCAGGATGAAGTGCGACGCGATGTTTATTACTATCGGGTGTACATTCGCACTTTCAGCAACCATCTGGAAAATAAACATAAACAGCAGTTTCCGATATTTCCCGGCATGGTGGCGACGGTCGATATCCGCACCGGCAAAAAAAGCGTGCTGGATTATCTGTTGAAACCCTTTAACAAAGCACAGGAGGCGTTGCGCGAACGATGAACATTAGCGATGTAGCAAAAATTACCGGCCTGACCAGCAAAGCCATTCGCTTCTATGAAGAGAAGGGGTTGGTGACACCGCCGATGCGCAGCGAAAACGGTTATCGAACCTACACGCAGCAGCATCTCAACGAACTGACCTTACTGCGCCAGGCGCGCCAGGTGGGCTTTAACCTGGAAGAGAGCGGCGAACTGGTGAATCTGTTTAACGACCCGCAGCGGCATAGCGCCGACGTCAAACGGCGCACCCTGGAGAAGGTGGCGGAGATCGAACGACACATTGAGGAGCTGCAATCCATGCGCAACCAGTTACTGGCGCTGGCGAATGCCTGCCCCGGTGATGACAGCGCCGACTGCCCAATTATCGAAAATCTCTCCGGCTGCTGTCATCATCGGGCGGGGTGATTAACGCTTGCGAAAATAGTCGTCCATTATTTTCGTCAACTCCGGACGTTCGCCGTCATCATTGATGGCAAAATCCAGAAAAAAAGCATCTGCTTGCGGCGTTCGGTTTTGCGCCATCAACCGGAAGGTGAGGGGGCGATAACTGGCGTATGCCGGATAGCTGATAACGAATCGGGCAAAGTCAATAAAAAGCGGCGAGTGTGTGGAAAACAGTGCCTGCAAAATTACATCAGCCTTTTCATCCTCCCCCAAACCTTGTTGGATCATGCTCTTAATACGAGTTTCGCTCAAATTCCCGGCCTCAACAATTTGCCAGGCTTGATCCAGTGAAGGGTACCGACTGACGCTCTGCTGCAACTCTTCAGACCAGGTTTCGGATGGGCTGATGGGCTTATCAGGGCCGAAACTCTCCCATGCGCTGGACGGTAATGTTTTCCACGCGGTGAGTTTTGGTATGCGGAATTGCAGCTCTGTTTTGTGCAGAAATTCCCCGCCCGGAAATACCAGTGTTTGTTGCTCATCATTAAAACGGGTTGCCGTGCTGAGTACCAGTGTTTTGAGCGGTCGCCCTTCCAGTGCGGCAGCAGTGGCCTTATGGTGCCCGTCGAGCAGAACGCAGAGATAGGAATCAGGGAGATACCAGGCCAGAGCGCGGGCGTCCGGTTTATTGCGATAAAACGTCGCACGATCAGGATTAAAATGTGATGGCGGCTGTCCGGGAAGAAGAAAACAGGGGGCGGTGTCACAGAAATAGCAATATTCAGGATCCCAGACGGCAACGGTTGCCGGATTACTGGCGCTATGGTCCGTTGCCGCCCAAAAGAAATGCCCATTGCCATCCGTCGGGTAAAGTTCACGATCTTCCAGCAGATAATAGCCATCAGCCAGGCATGAGAACAGCGGTGTAAGCGTGGCAAAAGCGTCCGTAAAGCCAGACCATGGGCGATTCCAGTTTTCGAGAGCAGACAAAAACCGGACGGCTCCCTGTTCATCATCCGCAAAACCGCTGTAGACAAATTCCGCGCAGGTGGGGCAGCCGGCCTCGGACCAGAAACGTATTAACGGGACATCCTGCCAGCAGAGTGAACGGATAAGCCCATAAGGGTGCGGATCGTAAAGCACACATTGACGCAGAAATCCTTTACCGGACTTCACCGAAAAAATGACGCCCGCAGCGGTATTTTTCAGCAGACGTACTTCAGGTTTTCGAAAGGGAAAAAGCATGGCCACTCCTTAGCCGAATATTCAGAACCCTGAACTGTGCCAGAAAATTACGCTGGTGCCTATTGCTCTGGAAATGGTAACGGTATCCTTACCCATTAATCCCCGTTTGCACCGAAAGAATATGCTGCAAACTTTCTACCATAATGCGCCCCGACTGAAATAAGCCTTCCTGGATTTCGTTGTTAACATTCACAGCGTGAACCAGGGAGGCTAATAACACCACTTGCAAGAAGGCAAAAATAAACGCACCGATAATCATAATATGCGTCAGGGGGATTTTCCTTTGCTCCTTCATTTTAAATAACCCACAAACTGACCTTCCTTCATTAAGGCGACTTTTCCCGTGTGGTGATAAACAATGACGTTATAAAGACCTGACTGATAAACAGTGGCATCTTTATTGTCTTCATCAATTGCACATAATGAATCATTGAGATAAGCAAAGTTCTTACTGCTCATTCTAAAGGTCATGCCAAATCCTTTATAAATGGCTTTCTTTGCCACCTGGGCATGTTGTGCGGCTTCTGCATTTTTAAATGCCTGCGCCTCGGATGCACTTAAAATAGCCGTCTGACGCTGTTGTTCTGCGAGATAACAGGTGTCATGGCTGACGCCCTGCGCCTGGCAATCTGCGATGCGGGAAGTGGGTGAACTACAGCCAGCCAGTAATATAACCGCCAGCAGGGAAAACGATTTAATGGAGCTATTCATCATTGTTAACCTTAAATAATGTGCGGAAAATTGCGAATAAGAAATTGCTGTTAAAATTAGAACGAATATCCCACGCCGACACCCGCACCGAAATCAGATTGTGTATCCGCAGAAATACCTGCTTTAAGTACCGTATGCGTTCCGGCATTAAAAGATGTTCCTACAGACACCGCAGATTCACCGTTGAACGTTCCCGCTCCCGCTGACACCATCATCAAGTCACCGGTTTTCACCTGTGGTTGTGAGGCGATAGCGATGGCAGATGCAGTTCCCGCATTGGCTTCTTTACGATTGTCCTCAACTTCGTTTTTCAGAGAATCGAAATGGTTATTGAGTGAACCGCCCCGGTTTTCCTGGAGAGTGTTTTATCTGTGAACTCAGGCTGCCA
>NZ_JABWMS020000059.1:0-28407 GCF_013369155.2 Escherichia sp. 94.0001
GCGGGCAAAGTCCGTGGCTGATCCTGCTGCAACAGGGCGGTCAGGTGAAGGACTCTTTCGGCGGGCTGATCCCCATGTTCAGGGGGCTTGCCGGTGCGATCACCCTGCCGATGGTCGGGGCCACCTCGCTGGCGGTGGCGACCGGTGCGCTGGCGTATGCCTGGTATCAGGGGGACTCAACCCTGTCCAGTTTCAATAAAACGCTGGTCCTTTCCGGTAATCAGGCAGGACTGACGGCAGATCATATGCTGGTCCTGTCCAGAGCAGGGCAGGCGGCAGGGCTGACGTTTAACCAGACCAGCGAGTCTCTTACGGCGCTGGTGAATGCCGGCGTGCGTGGTGGTGAGCAGTTTGAGGCGATCAGCCAGAGTGTGGCGCGTTTCTCCTCTGCATCGGGCGTGGAGGTGGACAAGGTTGCTGAAGCTTTCGGGAAGCTGACCACAGACCCGACGTCGGGGCTGACGGCGATGGCGCGCCAGTTCCATAACGTGACAGCGGAGCAGATTGCGTATGTTGCTCAGTTGCAGCGTTCCGGCGATGAAGCCGGGGCATTGCAGGCAGCGAACGAGGCCGCGACGAAAGGGTTTGATGACCAGACTCGCCGCCTGAAAGAGAACATGGGCACGCTGGAAACCTGGGCAGACAGGACAGCACGGGCATTCAAATCCATGTGGGATGCGGTGCTGGATATTGGTCGTCCTGATACCGCGCAGGAGATGCTGATTAAGGCAGAGGCCGCGTTTAAGAAAGCGGACGATATCTGGAATCTGCGCAAGGATGATTATTTTGTTAACGATGAAGCGCGGGCGCGTTACTGGGATGATCGTGAAAAGGCCCGTCTTGCGCTTGAAGCCGCCCGAAAGAAGGCTGAGCAGCAGAGTCAACAGGACAAAAATGCGCAGCAGCAGAGCGATACCGAAGCGTCACGGCTGAAATATACCGAAGAGGCGCAGAAGGCTTACGAACGCCTGCAGACGCCGCTGGAGAAATATACCGCCCGTCAGGAAGAACTGAACAAGGCACTGAAAGACGGAAAAATCCTGCAGGCAGATTACAACACGCTGATGGCGGCAGCGAAAAAGGATTATGAAGCGACGCTGAAAAAACCAAAGCAGTCCGGCGTGAAGGTGTCTGCGGGAGAGCGTCAGGAAGACAGTGCTCATGCCGCCCTGCTGACGCTTCAGGCAGAACTCCGGACGCTGGAGAAGCATGCCGGAGCGAATGAGAAAATCAGCCAGCAGCGCCGGGATTTGTGGAAGGCGGAGAGTCAGTTCGCGGTACTGGAGGAGGCGGCGCAACGTCGCCAGCTGTCTGCACAGGAGAAATCCCTGCTGGCGCATAAAGATGAGACGCTGGAGTACAAACGCCAGCTGGCTGCACTTGGCGATAAGGTCACGTATCAGGAGCGCCTGAATGCGCTGGCGCAGCAGGCGGATAAATTCGCACAGCAACAACGGGCAAAACGGGCAGCTATTGATGCGAAAAGCCGGGGGCTGACTGACCGGCAGGCAGCGCGGGAAGCCACGGAACAGCGCCTGAAGGAACAGTATGGCGATAATCCGCTGGCGCTGAATAACGTCATGTCAGAGCAGAAAAAGACCTGGGCGGCTGAAGACCAGCTTCGCGGGAGCTGGATGGCAGGCCTCAGGTCCGGCTGGAGCGAGTGGAAAGAGAGTGCCACGGACAGTATGTCGCAGGTTAAAAGTGCTGCCACGCAGACCTTTGATGGTATTGCGCAGAATATGGCGGCGATGCTGACCGGCAGTGAACAGAACTGGCGCAGCTTCACCCGTTCCGTGCTGTCCATGATGACAGAAATTCTGCTTAAGCAGGCAATGGTGGGGATTGTCGGGAGTATCGGCAGCGCCATTGGCGGAGCTGTTGGTGGCGGCGCATCAGCGTCAGGCGGTACAGCCATTCAGGCTGCTGCGGCGAAATTCCATTTTGCGACCGGAGGATTTACGGGAACCGGCGGCAAATATGAGCCAGCGGGGATTGTTCACCGTGGTGAGTTTGTCTTCACGAAGGAGGCAACCAGCCGGATTGGCGTGGGGAATCTTTACCGGCTGATGCGCGGCTATGCCACCGGCGGTTATGTCGGTACACCGGGCAGCATGGCAGACAGCCGGTCGCAGGCGTCCGGGACGTTTGAGCAGAATAACCATGTGGTGATTAACAACGACGGCACGAACGGGCAGATAGGTCCGGCTGCTCTGAAGGCGGTGTATGACATGGCCCGCAAGGGTGCCCGTGATGAAATTCAGACACAGATGCGTGATGGTGGCCTGTTCTCCGGAGGTGGACGATGAAAACCTTCCGCTGGAAAGTGAAACCCGGTATGGATGTGGCTTCGGCCCCTTCCGTAAGAAAGGTGCGCTTTGGTGATGGCTATTCCCAGCGAGCGCCTGCCGGGCTGAATTCCAACCTGAAAACGTACAGCGTGACGTTTTCTGTTCCCCGTTGGGAGGCCACGGCGCTGGAGTCGTTTCTGGCTGAGCACGGGGGCTGGAAAGCCTTTCTGTGGACGCCGCCTTATGAGTGGCGGCAGATAAAGGTGACCTGCGCAAAATGGTCGTCGCGGGTCAGTATGCTGCGTGTTGAGTTCAGCGCAGAGTTTGAACAGGTGGTGAACTGATGCAGGATATCCGGCAGGAAACACTGAATGAATGCACCCGTGCGGAGCAGTCGGCCAGCGTGGTGCTCTGGGAAATCGACCTGACAGAGGTCGGTGGAGAACGTTATTTTTTCTGCAATGAGCAGAACGAAAAAGGTGAGCCGGTCACCTGGCAGGGGCGACAGTATCAGCCGTATCCCATTCAGGGGAGTGGTTTTGAACTGAATGGCAAAGGCACCAGTACGCGCCCCACGCTGACGGTTTCTAACCTGTACGGTATGGTCACCGGCATGGTGGAAGATATGCAGAGTCTGGTCGGCGGAACGGTGGTCCGGCGTAAGGTTTACGCCCGTTTTCTGGATGCGGTGAACTTCGTCAACGGAAACATCGAGGCAGACCCGGAGCAGGAGGTGATCAGCCGCTGGCGCATCGAGCAGTGCAGCGAACTGAGCGCGGTGAGTGCCTCCTTTGTACTGTCCACGCCGACGGAAACGGATGGCGCTGTTTTTCCGGGGCGTATCATGCTGGCCAACACCTGCACCTGGACCTATCGCGGTGATGAGTGCGGTTATCACGGTCCGGCTGTCGCGGATGAATATGACCAGCCGACGTCCGATATCACGAAGGATAAATGCAGCAAATGCCTGAGCGGTTGTAAGTTCCGCAATAACGTCGGCAACTTTGGCGGTTACCTTTCCATTAACAAACTTTCGCAGTAAATCTCATGACACAGACAGAATCAGCGATTCTGGCGCACGCCCGGCGATGTGCGCCAGCGGAGTCGTGCGGCTTCGTGGTGAGAACACCGGAAGGGGAAAGATATTTTCCCTGCGTGAATATCTCCGGTGAGCCGGAGGAGTATTTCCGGATGTCGCCGGAGGACTGGCTGCGGGCAGAGATGCAGGGTGAGATTGTGGCGCTGGTCCACAGCCACCCCGGTGGTCTGCCCTGGCTGAGTGAGGCCGACCGGCGGCTGCAGGTGCAGAGTGATTTGCCGTGGTGGCTGGTCTGCCGGGGGGCGATTCACAAGTTCCGCTGTGTGCCACATCTTACCGGGCGGCGCTTTGAGCACGGGGTGACGGACTGTTACACGCTGTTCCGGGACGCTTACCATCTGGCGGGGATTGAGATGCCGGATTTTCATCGCGAGGATGACTGGTGGCGTAACGGTCAGAATCTCTATCTGGATAATCTGGAGGCAACGGGGCTGTATCAGGTGCCGTTGTCAGCGGCGCAGCCGGGCGATGTGCTGCTGTGCTGTTTTGGTTCATCGGTGCCGAATCATGCCGCCATTTACTGTGGTGACGGCGAGCTGCTGCACCATATTCCTGAACAACTGAGCAAACGAGAGAGGTATACCGACAAATGGCAGCGACGCACACACTCCCTCTGGCGTCACCGGGCATGGCACGCATCTGCCTTTACGGGGATTTACAACGATTTGGCCGCCGCATCGACCTTCGTGTAAAAACGGGGGCCGAAGCTATCCGTGCGCTGGCCACACAGCTCCCGGCGTTTCGTCAGAAACTGAGCGACGGCTGGTATCAGGTACGGATTGCCGGGCGTGATGCAGGCGAAACCGAATTATCATCCCGTCTTAATGAGCCGCTGGCAAATGGTGCAGTGATCCACATCGTACCGCGTCTTGCGGGAGCAAAAAGTGGCGGTGTGTTTCAGGCGGTGCTGGGTGCGGCGTTGATTGCTACGGCAATCTGGATGCCGGGGATCAGTATCGCTTTCAGTGACATTCTCTTTTCAATGGGTGCGGCGATGACGCTTGGCGGTGTTGCACAGATGCTGGCACCGAAAGCCAGAACTCCCCGTACACAGACAACGGATAACGGTAAGCAGAACACCTATTTCTCGTCACTGGACAACATGGTTGCCCAGGGCAATGTTCTGCCTGTTCTGTACGGTGAAATGCGCGTGGGGTCACGCGTGGTTTCTCAGGAGATCAGCACGGCAGACGAAGGGGATGGTGGTCAGGTTGTGGTGATTGGTCGCTGATGCAAAATGTTTATGTGAAACCGCCTCAGGGCGGTTTTGTCGTTTCTGGAGCGTGAGGAATGGGTAAAGGCAGCAGTAAGGGGCATACCCCGCGCGAAGCGAAGGACAACCTGAAATCCTCCCAGATGCTGAGCGTGATAGACGCCATCAGCGAAGGGCCGATTGAAGGTCCGGTGGACGGATTAAAAAGTGTGCTGCTGAACAGTACGCCAGTGCTGGACAGTGAGGGGAATACCAATATCTCCGGTGTCACGGTGGTATTCCGTGCCGGTGAGCAGGAGCAGACACCGCCGGAGGGGTTTGAATCCTCTGGTTCAGAAACGGTGCTGGGGACGGAAGTGAAATATGACACACCGATCACCAGGACCATCACGTCGGCAAACATCGACCGTCTGCGCCTGACCTTCGGCGTGCAGGCACTGGTGGAAACCACCTCAAAAGGGGACCGGGATCCGTCGGAGGTCCGCCTGCTGGTTCAGATACAGCGTAACGGTAGCTGGGTAACAGAAAAAGACATCACCATTAAGGGCAAAACCACCTCGCAGTATCTGGCCTCTGTGGTGGTGGGTAATCTTCCGCCGCGCCCGTTCAGTATCCGGATGCGCAGGATGACGCCTGACAGCACCACAGACCAGCTGCAGAACAAAACGCTCTGGTCGTCATACACCGAAATTATCGATGTGCAACAGTGCTACCCGAACACGGCACTGGTCGGCGTGCAGGTGGATTCGGAGCAGTTTGGCAGCCAGCAGGTGAGCCGTAATTATCATCTTCGCGGGCGTATTCTGCAGGTGCCGTCGAACTATAACCCGCAGACGCGGCAATACAGCGGTATCTGGGACGGAACGTTTAAGCCGGCATACAGCAACAACATGGCATGGTGTCTGTGGGATATGCTGATCCATCCGCGCTACGGCATGGGGAAACGTCTTGGCGTAGCGGATGTGGATAAATGGGCGCTGTATGCCATCAGTCGGTACTGCGACCAGTCGGTGCCGGATGGATTTGGCGGCACGGAGCCGCGCATCACCTGCAATGCTTACCTGACCACGCAGCGCAAGGCGTGGGATGTGCTCAGCGATTTCTGCTCGGCGATGCGCTGTATGCCGGTATGGAACGGGCAGACGCTGACGTTCGTGCAGGACAGACCATCAGATAAGGTGTGGACCTATAACCGCAGTAATGTGGTGATGCCGGATGATGGTGCGCCGTTCCGCTACAGCTTCAGCGCCCTGAAGGACCGCCATAATGCTGTTGAGGTGAACTGGACTGACCCGGATAACGGCTGGCAGACAGCAACAGAGCTTGTGGAGGATCCGCAGGCCATTGCCCGTTACGGTCGTAACGTCACGAAGATGGATGCCTTTGGCTGTACCAGCCGGGGGCAGGCACACCGCGCCGGGCTGTGGCTGATTAAAACGGAGCTGCTGGAAACGCAGACCGTGGACTTCAGCGTGGGTGCAGAAGGGCTTCGCCATGTGCCGGGTGACGTTATTGAAATCTGCGATGATGACTATGCGGGGGTCAGCACCGGCGGGCGCGTGCTGGCGGTGAACAGGCAGACCCGGACGCTGACGCTCGACCGTGAAATCACGCTGCCATCCTCCGGTACCACGCTGATAAGCCTGGTTGACGGGACGGGGAGTCCGGTCAGCGTGGAGGTCCAGTCCGTTACCGACGGCGTGCAGGTGAAAGTGAACCGTATCCCTGACGGCGTTGCCGGATACAGCGTATGGGGGCTGAAGCTGCCGACGCTGCGCCAGCGACTGTTCCGCTGCGTGAGTATCCGTGAAAACGACGACGGCACGTATGCCATCACCGCCGTGCAGCATGTGCCGGAAAAAGAGGCCATCGTGGATAACGGGGCGCACTTTGACGGCGAACAGAGTGGCACGGTGAATGGTGTCACGCCGCCAGCGGTGCAGCACCTGACCGCAGAAGTCACTGCAGACAGCGGGGAGTATCAGGTGCTGGCGCGATGGGACACTCCGAAGGTGGTGAAGGGCGTGAGCTTCCTGCTCCGTCTGACCGTAACAGCGGACGACGGCAGTGAGCGGCTGGTCAGCACGGCCCGGACGACGGAAACCACATACCGCTTCACGCAACTGGCGCTGGGGAACTACAGGCTGACAGTCCGGGCGGCAAATGCCTGGGGGCAGCAGGGCGATCCGGCGTCGGTATCGTTCCGGATTGCCGCACCGGCAGCACCGTCGAGGATTGAGCTGACGCCGGGCTATTTTCAGATAACCGCCACGCCGCATCTTGCGGTTTATGACCCGACGGTACAGTTTGAGTTCTGGTTCTCGGAAAAGCGGATTACCGATATCAGGCAGGTTGAAACCAGCGCGCGCTATCTTGGCACGGGGATGTACTGGATAGCCGCCAGTATCAATATCAAACCGGGCCATGATTATTACTTTTATATCCGCAGTGTGAACACCGTTGGCAAATCGGCATTCGTGGAGGCTGTCGGTCAGGCGAGCGATGATGCGGAAGGTTACCTGGATTTTTTCAAAGGCCAGATAACCGAATCTCATCTCGGCAAGGAACTGCTGGAAAAAGTCGAGCTGACGGAGGATAACGCCAGCAAACTGGAGGAGTTTTCGAAAGAGTGGAAGGACGCCAACGATAAGTGGAATGCCATGTGGGGCGTCAAAATTGAGCAGACCAAAGACGGCAAACATTATGTCGCGGGTATTGGCCTCAGCATGGAGGACACGGAGGAAGGCAAACTGAGCCAGTTTCTGGTTGCCGCTAACCGTATCGCGTTTATTGACCCGGCAAACGGGAATGAAACGCCGATGTTTGTGGCGCAGGGCAATCAGATATTTATGAACGACGTGTTCCTGAAGCGCCTGACGGCCCCGACCATCACCAGCGGCGGCAATCCTCCGGCATTTTCCCTGACACCGGACGGGCGGCTGACGGCGAAAAACGCTGATATCAGCGGTAACGTGAATGCGAACTCAGGAACGCTCAACAATGTCACAATTAACCAGAACTGTACGATTAAGGGCATGCTGGAGGCGACCCAGGTCAGAGGGGATTTCGTTAAAGCTGTATCAAAAGCCTTCCCGAAAAAAGTCGGTACGTGGGGTAACACGGAAACACCAGACGGTACGGTTACAGTCACCATCAGCGATGATCATAACTTTGACCGTCAAATCATTATTCCGCCCATTATTTTTAACGGTATAGCGTATACCGATCCGGGGAGCGGAAATAACCCCGGAGGCACGCGATACACGGGTTATGGTTTTGAAGTTCGCAAAAACGGCGTATTAATCGCATCCAGAGAAACTAAAGGGGCCATTCCCGGTAGTTACAGTGCGGTTATTGATATGCCGAGTGGCAGGGGAAGCGTCACTCTGGAGTTTAAGATTTTCCAGAAAGGGAATCAGGGGGCAGGCAATATCACCGACTGTACGGTGATTGTGACCAAAAAAGCGGCTTCCGGCATCAGTATCCGTTGAAATATTTATAACCCTAATAACGGGCGCCAGAAATGGCGCCTTTTTTATTGCAGAAAAGCGAGAGGTAATTATGCGTAAAGTTTGTGCAGCCATTTTGTCCGCAGCCATTTGTCTGGCCGTATCCGGTGCGCCTGCATGGGCGTCTGAACATCAGTCCACGCTAAGCGCCGGGTATCTTCAGACCCATACTGATATGCCAGGCAGTGATGACCTGAAGGGCATTAACGTGAAATACCGTTATGAGTTTACGGACACGCTGGGGCTGGTGACGTCATTCAGCTATGCAGGAGACAAGAATCGCCAGCTTACTCGTTACAGCGATACCCGCTGGCATGAGGATTACGTGCGTAACCGCTGGTTCAGCGTGATGGCAGGGCCGTCTGTGCGTGTGAATGAATGGTTCAGTGCGTATGCGATGGCGGGTGTGGCTTACAGCCGTGTGTCGACTTTTTCCGGGGATTATCTCCGCGTAACTGACAACAAGAGGAAAACGCACGACGTGCTGACCGGAAGTGATGACGCTCGCCACAGCAACACGTCTCTGGCGTGGGGAGCTGGCGTGCAGTTTAACCCGACCGAATCCGTGGCCATTGATATTGCTTATGAAGGCTCCGGCAGTGGCGACTGGCGCACTGACGGTTTCATCGTGGGTGTCGGTCATAAGTTCTGATTAGCCAGGTAACACAGTGTTATGACAGCCCGCCGGTTCAGGCGGGCTTTTTTGTGGGGTGAATATGGCAGTAAAGATTTCAGGTGTACTGAAAGACGGTACAGGAAAACCGGTAGAGAACTGCACCATTCAACTGAAAGCCAGACGTAACAGCACCACGGTGGTGGTGAACACGGTGGCCTCTGAAAATCCGGATGAGGCAGGGCGTTACAGCATGGACGTCGAGTATGGTCAGTACAGCGTCACTCTGTTGGTGGAGGGATTCCCGCCATCACATGCCGGGACCATCACCGTGTATGAAGATTCTCAACCGGGTACGCTGAATGATTTTCTCGGTGCCATGACGGAGGATGATGCCCGTCCGGAGGCACTGCGTCGTTTTGAACAGATGGTGGAAGAAGCAGCGCGTCACGCAGAGGAGGCGAAGAAGAATGCCGGAGAAGCAGAGACGTCCGCGAGGAATGCCGGCATATCAGCCAGTAAGGCGGAAGCGAGCGCCGCAAATGCTGATACTTCAGCAGAGGATGCATCGGAGTCAGCCCGGCAGGCGGCAGAAAGTGCAGCCTCTGCAAAGAAGTCAGAGGAAGCGTCCTCGTCCTCAGCCTCTGAGGCCGCTCAAAAAGCCAGTGAGTCATTACAAAGTGCAACAGATGCCGAGTTGTCAAAAAAGACGGCAGAAAGTGCAGCCGGTAATGCATCCAGAGACGCAACGACCGCAACAGAAAAAGCCCGGGAGTCAGCAGAAAGCGCGCAGTCAGCGGAACAAAGCAGGATAGCGGCGGAAGAAGCCGTAAACAGAATCCCCACGGTGGTGGGGCCTCCCGGGCCAAAGGGGGAACCGGGTCCCGCGGGTCCTCAGGGGCCGAAGGGAGATAAAGGAGAGCGTGGAGACACCGGTCCGGCAGGGGCAACCGGTGAACGGGGGCCGACAGGTGATGCTGGTCCGGCAGGACCACAGGGACCGAAAGGCGACAGGGGAGAGCGGGGAGAGACCGGTCTGACGGGAAGTACAGGTCCACAGGGGCCAAAGGGAGATACCGGGGCAACAGGTCCGGCAGGACCGCAGGGACCGAAAGGGGAAACAGGTGCGGCTGGCCCGGTGGGGGCTACCGGACCTCAGGGGGCGAAGGGCGACCCAGGGGAGACACAAATACGGTTCCGTCTGGGGCCGATGAGCATTATTGAGACAAACAGCTATGGCTGGTTCCCGGATACAGATGGTGCGCTCATCACCGGACTGACCTTTCTTGACCCCAAAGATGCCACACAGGTTCAGGGGTTGTTTCAGCATTTGCAGGTCAGGTTTGGTGACGGGCCATGGCAGGATGTTAAGGGACTGGATGAAGTGGGCAGTGATACAGGCAGAACTGGAGAATGACATGAATATTTTGAGAAAGCTTATGCAGAGTCTGTGCGGTTGCGGAAAGCATGATGACTGTGAAAACGGGCAGTCACTTACAGCACAGCTGCGACTGGGACCGGCAGACATTCTGGAGTCAGATGAGAATGGCATTATTCCAGAGCAGGACAGGGTAATCACACAGGTGGTGATACTGGATGCAGATAAAAAGCAGATACAGTGTGTGGTAAGACCGCTGCAAATCCTGCGTGCTGACGGGACGTGGGAAAATGTTGGCGGAATGAAATAGCCGACGGGTTCACAAAAAACCGGAGGCCGGCTCCGGTTTTTGTTGTCATGCCATGGTGATGTTTGTTATGACTCCCTGTGTTTGGAATGAATATTTAAATAGGGAGTTTTGTCATGCCATCATTAGTTTCAGGTATTCAATCATCCTCATTTTCCACCGGAATGCAGGTTCTTCGTGCTCAAATGGCCGCCAGTGGCGGTGGAGAAATTACAGTAGGCGGACAGACGGTTAGTATCACATATAGTGAAACGGATGGTCGCTTTCTGGCGAGTGGGGGAAATAACGGATTGCTTTCCGCATTATTGCTTACAGGACTTAATGGTGGTCCTGAAGCGCTCAGGGATATAATGTTAAGAATGGTTTCAGACTCAGGTAACACACAATCACATGGTGATATTGAGGGGAAAATATTACAATGTAAGTTTTCTGTTAATGCGGAGAGCCTTCAGTGCCCATCCGAGGCGGTTCGATGCCCAATTATACTGGATAAGCCAGAAGAAGGTGTGTTTGTTAAAAATTCAGAAGGTTCTTTGGTTTGTACCTTATTTGATGCGGTTTCTTTTTCTCATTTGGTTCGTGACGGTGGGAAGCACCCGCTAACACGAGAACCAATAACGTCATCAATGATTGTAAGTCAAGAACAATGTATTTATGACCAAACCAAAGGAAACTTTGTCATAAAGGATAAGTGAAATAAATATTACCCAAGCTATATGTTAACTGCCAGTTGCTTATATGAAATGCTACAGATGTTCAGGGTATAAGGATGCAGATAAAAAGCATATACAGTGAGTGGTGAGGCCGCTGCAAATCCTGCGTGCTGACGGGACGTGGGAAAATATTGGCGGGATGAAATAGCCGACGGGTTCACAAAAAAACCGGAGGCCGGCTCCGGTTTTTGTTGTCATGTCATGGTGATGTTTGTTAGGTAAGCTAGGGTTGGTTCATTTTGAAGGTCGAAATGTATGTTATCACCCTCTTCTGTAAAATTTCAGACATGACATAATGCCCATGCCAGAAGTTCCTTTTGCTCCTCGCCTGTATTTATAGATAAACATAGAGTGAATGAGTGAGATATGAAAGACATTACCCTTCCCCCCCAGACGTCCGCATCCTGTCTGACAGGGGCCATATCTGTAAATGCTGAAGCTGTATTATCTCCCATGCAACACACTTCAGCCTTACATGTAAGAGATTTTGCTTCCCTGTGCTCACAGAACCTCAAAGCTAATGTATTGCTAAATAGTGATGACCACGAAGTACCTATACATCAGAAAAATCCTGCTGCAATAATGCAAAATATCGACTCTAACATCAAACAGATGGCAACAGATTGGGGGATGTCGATTGAGGAGGTTGAGGTTATTATAGGGCGAGAGAAAGGCATTGTGGAACCCTCCTGCGGAGTTACCGCTAATGCCATTATGAAACTATTTCTGGACAAGGATGGCTTCAGTTACTGCTTTGAAAATGAACAGACACTATCGCTCGAGCAGCTTCAGGAGCGCCTGTCCTGTATGCCTGAATGTAAGAGCTTTGTATTACGTGTTAATGATGGTGCGCTTGGTCATGCTTACATTGTCGATATTCCCAAAGGAGAAAACTCTTGTCGTCCTGCATTCTTGTATCAGTCAGATTTAGGGGAGGGCGTCACCAGAAAGTTAAGATTTGAGGACTGGATGACGCATAAAGCATTGACTCCGATTTTGCTGGATGATATTTGTAATTACTTCTCCTGCATGTCTCAAAATAAGACAGATTTGGAGCAGATTGCAACGTTATTTGATATTGATGGAAATGTTAAAATGTTACGAAAGGAAAATATTCAATATCAAAAGCATGACAATTTTAGTTTCCAGTTGTTTGAGTATGACACCGATAATATTGAAAAAAACATTGAGATAATAAAATCACTATGTAGTTAGCTTTTGTTAAAATTGCAATTATTTGTAAACATAATAATAAGTATTATGACGTTAAAATTTAACCATACGGTAAAATGATTCAGGAAAACCGGTTCAGCATAGCCTAGGCTGAACTTTTGAGGATATCAACGAACGGAATTTTTGAACATTTATGAGTAGATCGTTGTTGAGGGGCTTCAATGAGCATGTCAAGTTCATCAACTGCTGGTCTACGATTACGACGGTTTGATTTACCAATCAAAGCAAGTTTAAGTAGATATGGACGAGCACTTTTCGCCGGGTTTGATGTGTAATTAATTCCGTATATAGGTTTGGCTGCATCCAGAACACTGCCAAGATAACTAACATCGTGACTGACTGTTGCTGGACTTGCACCAGAGTTGTTTCTCAGCCTGCAATGTTCAATTACGTCATTTTCTGTCAGTTCAGATAGTTTGATCGCGGAGATGTCACTATCCATAAGCAGTTCTAGCACATATCTTTTAGTACGGTCTGCTTTACCTCCGGCATTTGGTCATTTAAATATTTGTGTAGTAAGTCACGGACTGTAAGTCCGTCAACAGCATTTGATGATGAAATGCCATATAGATCTAATTCCATCACTTTCTGTGTGCCCCATGTTTTGGCATGAGCATGAACGCGGCGGCTATCTCACGGGTGATCATCCCTTTGGCATACTGAAAAGTATCGGGTGTTACTGAACCGTGTTGATACATCAACTGCACTGGATATTGAGTGGCCGATAATACCGACGTTATAACCTATAAATGCCAATCAGACGGAATGTTGAAAGGATAGAATGAACAGCCCGACACACAAAAAACGGAGTCCGGCTCCGGTTTTTGTGTTGCCATATAAGGCAGATGTTTGTTACAGCTATTTAAGTCTGGAGTTCAAATTAAAATAGGGAGTTTTGTTATGCCATTAACCTCAGGTATCAATTCATTTTCGTTCAATCTTGGAATGGAGACTCTTCGTGCTGTGGAAGTAAGCTATGTTATATCAGCAATAAGCTGAATACATCTCTGATGTTACATTGGTCTGAGCTTCAGTGTGCAGTGACTGAAATCTGTAGTATTTTTAGGAGTCCTTGATGCGCCCTACATCCCTCAATTTAGCATTGCATCAGTCATCAACGTCGAGCTCAATGTCAGATACAGATATCGAGTCTCTTGTAAAAGCATCGAGCGTTCAATGGATAAAAAATAATCCGCAACTTCGTTTCCAGGGGACTGATCATAATATATATCAGCAGATTGAAGCAGCACTCGATAAGATTGGCTCTACAGAGACAGGGCGTGTACTCCTGAATGCTATTGAATCAATATCCCGACTTAAATCAGAAACAGTGGTAATACACCTCAACTCTTCCAGACTAGGAGTTATGGCACATAGAGATATAGATGCTGAGAACCATCGGGGGACTGGTTCCGATTTTCACTGTAATCTGAATGCAGTTGAATATCCCTGTGGGGATGGGATTAGCGTGGTGGACTTTCATGCGACTATTGTTTTTCATGAGTTGCTCCATGTTTTCCACAATTTAAATGGGGAGCGTTTGAAAGTTGAGAGTTCCCGACCAGAATCACAAAAATACTCTCCACTTTTACTCGAAGAAGCCAGGACTGTTGGGTTGGGGGCTTTTTCAGAGGAGGTGCTTTCAGAAAATAAATTCCGCGAAGAGATTGGGATGCCCCGTAGAACCTCCTACCCGCACGACTCAGCTCTTATTCATGATGACAATACAGTGAGTCTGGGATTCCAACAGGTAAGACTGCATCCATTGCTTTAGCTGTGTTTCTTGTGCTGAATATATATTGGTGGGGCAAACGGAGGCACACAAAACTTTGCACTGGATTGCAAGGCTTTGTGCTATTCCGATAGTGGTTCAGGTGGAGCACCCCACCTTTTCATCAAGCCAGCCCACCTACCACTGCATCATTTCTCTGCGCTTATAGAGATACTGAGCATGGTTGTAAATTCAGCAAACGACGCAATGTGTTTGACAAAAAATTAGCGCAAGAAGACAAAAATCACCTTGCGCTAATGCTCTGTTACAGGTCACTAATACCATCTAAGTAGCTGATTCATAGTGACTGCATATGTTGAGTTTTGTCGCATTTTGCAGTCTATTATTTAATCGCGGATTCGTGTAATGCGATGATTTTTAAGTGATTTATATTATTTGTCATCCTTTAATAAGGAAAGGGTCATGATGAAGCTACTCATCATCGTGGTGCTCTTAGTTATTAGCTGGCCAGCTTACTAAGACTACCAGGGCGGGGGAAACCCCGCTCTACCCTCACTCCTGAAGTTATGTTACTCCGCCCTTACTGTCAATCGACGGATCCCCGTTCTTGCGAGGCGAATAGCAAAATTAACTGCCCCTCTGGGCTTAATTCTGAAAGTTTCTTCGTTTGTTCTTATTTTATTATTGCAGTCGGTATGATACCGGACCTCAATAATTCTCTAAGAAAGGATTTCTTATGAGCGAACAAATCACGTTTGCCACCAGCGATTTTGCCAGTAACCCGGAACCACGTTGCCCCTGCATTTTGCTGTTGGATGTTTCTGGCTCAATGAGCGGCAGACCTATTAATGAACTTAACGCCGGATTGGTTACCTTTCGCGATGAGCTGCTTGCCGATTCGCTGGCCTTAAAAAGAGTGGAACTCGGTATTGTGACGTTCGGCCCGGTGCATGTGGAACAACCATTTACCAGCGCCGCTAATTTTTTCCCGCCCATCCTGTTTGCCCAGGGCGATACACCAATGGGGGCCGCCATTACCAAAGCCCTGAATATGGTTGAGGAGCGCAAACGTGAGTATCGCGCCAATGGTATTTCCTATTATCGTCCGTGGATTTTCCTGATTACCGATGGCGCACCAACCGATGAGTGGCAAGCTGCTGCCAACAAGGTGTTTCAGGGGGAAGAAGATAAGAAGTTTGCCTTCTTTTCCATCGGTGTTCAGGGGGCGGATATGAAGACGCTGGCCCAAATCAGCATTCGTCAGCCTTTGCCTCTTCAAGGATTACAATTCCGCGAACTGTTTAGCTGGTTATCCAGTTCGCTGCGTTCGGTTTCCCGCTCCACGCCGGGAACGGAAGTTGTACTGGAAGCGCCAAAAGGCTGGACGTCAGTGTGAGCTGGCGTCTGGTTTATGCATCAGCCGTTGGAACGTCGCACATCAGCGCTGACTTGTCTTGCCAGGATGCCTGCCAGATGCAGGTTGCCTGGCTAGAAGACCAGCAGCCATTATTGTCGGTATTTGTCGCTGATGGCGCAGGCAGCGTCTCGCAGGGAGGCGAAGGTGCGAAGCTTGCCGTCAATGAAGCGATGGCTTATATATCGCAAAAAGTGCAGGGTGGGGAATTGGAGCTTAATGATGTCCTCGCCACGGATATTGTACTGACTATTCGTCAGCGACTTTTTGCCGAGGCAGAGGCCAAAGAATTAGCGGTTCGCGATTTTGCCTGCACATTTCTGGGACTGATTTCATCGCCTAACGGCACATTGATTATGCAGATTGGCGATGGTGGCGTGGTGGTAGATTTGGGGCACGGTTTGCAATTGCCGCTCACGCCGATGGTGGGTGAATATGCCAACATGACGCATTTCATTACCGATGAAGATGCCGTTTCCAGACTGGAAACTTTCACCAGCACTGAGCGTGCGCATAGAGTTGCAGCATTTACGGATGGTATTCAGAGACTGGCGTTAAATATGCTGGATAATTTTCCGCATGTGCCTTTCTTTACCCCGTTTTTCAATGGACTGGCGTCAGCAACGCAGGAACAACTCGATTTATTACCTGAATTGTTAAAGCAGTTTTTGTCCAGCCCAGCGGTAAACGAGCGTACCGATGATGATAAAACGTTAGCACTGGCTATGTGGACAGAATGAACATCGCATGGCGGTTGAAGACAACAGTTCAATCGCCAGTTTAAGCAATCAATATAATGGCTGGCTAGCGAACTAATTTTGCTCTTAGCTCGTCGGCTTCTTCTTTTGGATAGGTGACCAATAAAGGATCAATGGTATAACCACCGTAAATTTTATCCCCGCGCGTATACATCCAGTCTGAAATATCTTCTTTCTTGATTTTCCACTCCTGGCCATATTCTACGTTTGTAACAATACCAGGGTCATTGCTTATTATACCAATAAACATGCCGTTAGAATAAGTGACATCCGTGAGCCAGAAATGCTCGGTTTCTCCGCGATCGGTTATCGGGGCTTTGACTGCGAAAGTATCAGCATCTTTTTTATTCATAACTTCGATGAATTGGTCGGTTTCTTTCCGCGCATGTTGAATGGCGTCAGACATCGCCTTTTTATCATAACCTCCCGTCACTAACGTATCCGAAACTTCACTAAAGCCCGCGGTAGTAAAAAATAGCAGACACAACATAAGTAATATCTTTTTCATTTTTTCTCCAGAATCCCTTTGTAGTCAAAGTTAGCAAAAACCTGTGGAAGTGAATCATTATCAGGTTGGAATTAAATTGTATCCTGATGAAATTGCATTATCATTTTTATTCTTGAGTGGGACTCTTCCAATATGGATATAATTATAATGGGCAGTGTTATTATTCATTGAAATATAATATGACTGCCCTTGAAACATTATGAAGACAAATATAAAAGTATTTACATCGACAGGTGAATTGACCACTCTCGGGCGTGAACTGGGCAAAGGCGGCGAAGGCGCGGTTTATGATATCGAGGAGTTTGTCGATAGCGTTGCCAAGATTTATCACACGCCGCCACCCGCCTTAAAACAGGATAAACTTGCCTTTATGGCTGCGACAGTTGACGCGCAGTTGCTGAATTATGTCGCCTGGCCGCAGGCAACGCTTCATAGTGGACGAGGTGGGAAGGTTATCGGTTTTATGATGCCGAAGGTTTCAGGTAAAGAACCGATTCATATGATCTATAGCCCGGCACATCGTCGTCAACGTTACCCTCATTGTGCGTGGGATTTTCTCCTCTATGTTGCGCGCAATATTGCTTCATCTTTTGCTACGGTTCACGAGCACGGGCATGTCGTGGGTGACGTAAACCAGAACAGCTTTATGGTAGGCCGTGACAGCAAAGTGGTGTTGATTGATAGCGACTCCTTTCAGATTAACGCCAATGGCACACTGCATTTATGCGAAGTCGGCGTGTCGCATTTTACGCCGCCAGAGCTGCAAACCTTGTCGTCATTTGTTGGCTTTGAACGCACAGAAAATCACGATAATTTTGGCCTTGCATTGCTGATTTTTCACGTCTTGTTTGGTGGTCGGCATCCTTATTCTGGTGTGCCGCTTATCTCTGATGCGGGTAATGCGCTGGAGACGGATATTGCCCATTTTCGTTATGCCTACGCGTCAGACAATCAGAGACGTGGCTTAAAACCGCCGCCACGATCGATTCCGCTATCGATGTTACCGGGTGATGTTGCAGCCATGTTTCAGCAGGCATTCACGGAAAGTGGCGTGGCAACCGGGCGTCCGGCGGCAAAAGCGTGGGTTGCGGCACTGGATTCTCTACGCCAACAATTAAAGAAATGTACCGTTTCAGCAATGCATGTTTACCCTGGTCATTTGACCGACTGCCCGTGGTGTACACTGGATAATCAAGGCGTTATCTATTTTATTGATCTCGGCGAAGAGGTGATTACCACCGTCGGTGATTTTGTGCTGGCGAAAGTCTGGGCGATGGTGATGGCGTCAGTAGCACCGCCAGCACTACAGTTACCATTACCCGATCATTTCCAACCAGCTGGCAGGCCGCTTCCTTTAGGCCTGTTACGGCGTGAATACATCATTCTGATTGAGATCACACTGTCAGCGTTATCGCTGTTGCTTTGCGGTCTTCAGGCAGAACCGCGTTATATTATTTTGGTGCCTGTGCTGGCGGCTATCTGGATTATTGGCAGTCTGACAAGCAAAGCTTACAAAGCAGAAGTCCAGCACCGTCGTGAGGTATTTAATCGTGCGAAAATGGACTATGACCATTTAGTCAGCCAGATCCAACAGTTGGGCGGGTTGGAAGGTTTTATCGCCAAACGGACGATGCTCGAAAAAATGAAGGACGAAATTCTCGCTTTACCGGAAGAAGAAAAGCGCGCGGTGGCAGCACTTCACGACACCGCAAGGGAACGGCAGAAGCAGAAGTTTCTGGAGGGATTTTTTATTGATGTTGCCTCTATTCCCGGCGTTGGCCCTGCGCGTAAAGCGGCGTTACGGTCTTTTGGTATTGAAACAGCAGCAGATGTTACCCGTCGTGGTGTTAAGCAAGTGAAAGGGTTTGGTGATCATCTGACCCAGGCGGTTATCGACTGGAAAGCGAGTTGCGAACGCCGTTTTGTGTTCAGGCCGAATGAAGCGGTGACGCCAGCAGACAGACAAGCGGTAATGGCGAAAATGACCGCCAAACGACATCGGCTGGAATCGGCGCTGACTGTCGGCGCGACAGAGTTGCAGCGATTCCGCCTTCATGCTCCTGCACGGACCATGCCGTTGATGGAACCATTACGTCAGGCAGCGGAGAAACTGGCTCAGGCTCAGGCTGATTTAAGCCGCTGCTGAGCCATTTTTCAATTAACGAAACACCACTTCTGCCCAACGTGCCAGCCCGGCGGTAACGGAGCCAAAGTCATCGCCGCCTGCAATCGGAATGCCCGGCAACTGTTCTGCCAGCGCTTTTTTAATCAGCGGCGATCGGGCGCTACCACCAGTCAGATAGATGACATCCGGTTTTTCCTGGGCGTTATCCAGCGCCAGTTGCACCTGTTCCAGAATTCGCGCCAGCGGCTGACTGAGGGCGTTTTCCAGTCCTTGTTGGCTAATCAGTGTTGCCAGTTCATCGCTGATAAACGGCAGCGATGCGCGGGTTTCCGCTGCGCTGGAAAGGGCGATTTTGCTCTCTTCCGCGCTGCGTACCAGCCGATAACTTAAACGCTGACGCCAGACTTTCTGTAACAGGGCCACTTTCTCCGGTTCGCGGGCGTCGCGTACCAGGTCGTTAAGCAGACGACCGTTAGCACTACTGTAGAAATCACTCTGCGCTGGTACATCGTTGATGGCAACCGCATTCCACCACGGCAGGATCGGCAGGGCGATGCCTTTTTCAGTTTCGCCACCCATGCCCAGTAATGGCATCAGATTTTTAAACGCCAGTGCGATATCCAGATCGTTACCGCCAATACGGCAACCACTGTGACCCAGCAGGCTGGCTTCACGATCGAGGCGCGAACGCCACTGTGGCCCCATTAGCAATAAAGAACAGTCAGTAGTACCACCACCAATATCCACCACCAGCACCCGTTTTTCTTCCTGCAAGGTGGCTTCGTAATCCAGCCCAGCCGCCACCGGCTCGTACTGGAATACCACATCCTTAAACCCGGCACGCTTTGCTGCGCGCTCCAGAATCCTTTGTGCCTGGGCGTTTGCCTCATCGCCGCCCAGCCCCTGGAAGTTGATCGGGCGACCAATCACCGCCTGGGTAATCGCTTCTGGCAGCTGTGTCTGGGCCTGCTGGCGAATGTGCAACATCATTGCGCAGACCAGATCCTCAAACAGCGCTACCTGCTGCGGTTTTAAGCCGCTGGCACCGAGGAACGATTTTGGTGATTTCACAAACCACACTTCTTCTGGATCATCAATGTACTGTGCCAATGAGGAAAGACCGAACTGCACGCTTTTCGCCGTAACATCAATATCTTCTTCGCGGTTATAACGAATCGCCCGACGCAGCAGCGCCTGCGTTTCATCGTCGTCTGCCGGAACATCATGATGGCGGTACAGCCATTCGCTTACGGCTTCACGCGTTGGCGCGCAAAGCATTGAAGGCAGCAGCGTGCTGTCGTTTTCCATTTTCAGTAATTGCGGCTTACCGTCGCGCATGACCGCCACTGAACAGTTTGCTGTACCGTAATCAAAACCAATAAACACGAAATAATCCCCATGCCGGTGAAGAAGGGGCGTGACTTTAGCGAAATGTTGCCGTCGCGACAACCGGAATATGAAAGCAAAGCGTAGCGTCTGAATAACGTTTATGCTGAAAGCGGATTAACAAGGAGATGCGATGTATACCCTGAACTGGCAGCCGCCATATGACTGGTCGTGGATGTTGGGATTTCTCGCCGCCCGTGCGGTGAGCGGTGTTGAAACGGTTGCGGACGATTATTATGCCCGTAGTCTGGCGGTGGGCGAATATCGCGGCGTGGTGACTGCTATTCCGGATATAGCCAGCCATACTCTGCACATAAATTTAAGTGCAGGTTTAGAACCTGTTGCCGCTGAGTGTCTGGCGAAAATGAGCCGCCTGTTTGATCTGCAATGTCACCCGCAGATTGTTAACGGTGCGTTGGGCAAGTTAGGCGCGGCGCGGCCCGGATTGCGTTTACCTGGTTGTGTTGATGCTTTTGAGCAGGGCGTGCGGGCGATTTTAGGCCAACTGGTGAGCGTGGCGATGGCGGCAAAATTGACCGCCAGAGTGGCACAGCTTTATGGCGAACGGCTGGATGATTTTCCGGAGTATGTCTGCTTCCCCACGCCTCAGCGGCTGGCTGCAGCCGACCCGCAGGCATTAAAAGCGTTAGGTATGCCGTTGAAACGGGCAGAGGCGCTGATTCATCTGGCAAATGCGGCGCTGGAGGGCACCTTACCAATGACAATACCGGGCGACGTAGAACAAGCGATGAAAACGCTGCAAACTTTTCCGGGTATCGGGCGCTGGACGGCGAATTATTTCGCCTTACGTGGTTGGCAGGCGAAAGATGTTTTCCTGCCGGATGATTATCTGATTAAACAGCGATTTCCGGGAATGACACCGGCACAAATCTGCCGTTATGCCGAACGCTGGAAGCCCTGGCGTTCTTATGCGCTGTTGCATATCTGGTATACGGAAGGCTGGCAACCAGACGAAGCATGACGTTGGTCGCCGGATGCGGTGCGAGCGCCTTATCCGGCCTGGGGAATGAGCGATTTGTAGGCATGATAAGACGCGTTAGCGTCGCATCAGGCAATGGGCAAACGCTCCCTCAGTTAATCGCGAAATAACTGCTATTCACCAGCAAATCCAGCGGTTGGGCATCGGCAATCACATCGCCATAAATCAGATCGACGCCGATGCCAGAAAGCGTATCCATCACTAAGGGTAAAACAACTGGCCCGGCGATAGTCTTCACCCCGAGTCGCTGAGCGTGCCCCTGAATAATCGTAATCAGCATCTCATCCATCAAATTACCCTGCACGCTGGCGCATAGCTCACCGTCAAGTAGCAGGTAATCTGCCATATTCGCTTTCAGCGTGTTGAAAATTTGCAGATCGCGACCCACCTGGCTGAGCACTATCCGACATCCCGCCAGCCGCAGTTTTTGCACGCTTTCTGCGTGATCGAAAACCGCTTCTGCCGGAATAATCAGATGTAATAACCGTGGTGGTAGAGGGTTATTTTCCAGTTGCTCAAGCAGTTCATTCACCAGCGCGGCGCTACTCAAACCGGCAACAGAAAGGGGGAGGGCGATGCTTAAGCCTTTACTGGCAATCGCTTTTGCGGTCTGCTGGAAAAATTCATGGAGTACCCGGCGGTCAAGAGCATGGTTAAGCGCCGGATCACCGAAGCTACGACGAAATGTTTGTTCATCAAAAATCTCGCCTTCGCAGCCCCAGAGTTTTAGTGATATCAACCACAAATTACGCGCTTCCGGGATCCGTGGCGAAGCGACGCCGTGGGCGATCATCATCAACTGATTCTCTTTAATCATCCGCCACTGTTCATCAATCGACATCGCCGCCCGTTCGATATGTGCGTCAGCTTGCTGCGGTTCGTAAACTGTCACCCGGCCGCGGCCACCATTTTTGGAGGCATAACAGGCGATGTCAGCCTGCGACATCACTTCAACCGCCTGATGATTGTTGTCATCAATCAAGGTAATCCCGGCACTGGCACCGACCCGATGTACACGTCCTTCCCATATAAAGTGATAGTCATTCACGGCGCTGATAATGCGTGTAGCGATAAAACGCGCACTTTCGACATTACAGTCTGGCAGCAGCAGACCAAATTCATCGCCACCGAGTCGCGCAAGTACGTCGCTGGAGCGCAGCATACTCAGCATCAATGATGCCAGTTCGCGCAGCAAAGCGTCGCCAGCGGCGTGCCCGGCGCTGTCATTCACCGCTTTAAAGCGATCAAGATCGATAAACACCAGTGAATGTCGCTGATGTGTACTGTTTACCGTTTGCAGCAGGATGCGTAGTTGCTTCTCAAAACTGGCGCGATTGGCGAGATGCGTCAGTGCATCATGGGAGGCGCTGTAGCTCAGCTGGCGCAGCATTTTGCGTGATTCGGTGACGTCCTGAATCACCAGAACCGAGCCTATATTGCTGCCGTCCAGAGTACTTAACGGCGTAATACTGTAATGCACGTCGTAGCTGCCGCCGCTCCGGCAGTGCAACACCACATCTTGTTCAATCGCAGAACGTGAGGTGTCGGCACTGTAAATGTTCTCCATTAATGGCCCGTTGTCGCCAAAAGTAATATGCAACACCGTCAGGAGCGGAACACCTAACGCTTCTTCCTGCGTCCAGCCGCTCATCTTCTCCGCCACCGGATTCATAAAGGTAATTTTCATTGCCATATCAATACAGACCACGGCTTCGCCGATGGAATCCAGCGTAATGTGCAGGCGCTCTTTTTCCTGAAACAATGCCTCGTTAAGCTGTTTCACTTCGGTCATATCCATATTAATGCCGAGCAGGCGTTCGACTTCGCCTTCTTTATTCAGTACCCGGTTGGCGAGGGCGCGGATATGGCGAATACCGTCTTTCACGGTAATGCGAAATTCCAGTTTAAAGGGAGAGCGCGATTGCAATGAATCGCGAATTACTTTTTCGGCGTGCTGGCGATCTTCCGGCAGCACGCACTCGTACCACACCTGCCAGTTCGGTTTGATATGCGGAGGAATTTCATACAGCTCGAACATCCGCTTATCCCAGCTAAAAATATTCGGCTTCAGCTCCCACTCCCAGATGCCAATCCCGCCCGCTTCGTTAGCCAGCGTGATGCGCTCCATCAGTTGCTGGTTCACCTGTTCGGTGCATTTTAGCTCGTTAATGTCTTCAATCTGAGCGATAAAATAGAGCGGCGTACCATCGGTGTGGCGCACCAGTGAGACGGCAAGCAACGCCCAGACAACATCGCCATTGCGGTTGTAGTAGCGTTTTTCCATTGAATAGGTATTTATTTCACCGCTTATCAGCTTTTCAACCTGTTGCAGATCTTTATTGAGATCCTCCGGCCAGGTCAGTTGCTGAAAGGTGAGTCAGCGCAGTTCTTCCTGACTGTAACCGAGAAACTGGCAGAGCGCTTTGTTGGATTGCAGCCATTGCCCCTCGGTGCCCACTAATGCCATGCCGATGGCGGAATATTCCATCGCGTTCCGAAAGCGGGTTTCGCTTTCGGAAATGTGTTTGCGTTCCGCACGAAAGGCATACATCACCATCGTCATGATGTTGGCGGGCAGCAGGATCAGCAAAAACGGTAGCCACGGCATATGGCTCATCAGGTACGTACGCGGCGTAGCAAGCAGGGAGGGATCAGCGGCCATCATCAGTGACACCATCATCACCGTGGTAAGGAAGATCAAAAAGGCTTCCATTCGTGGCAGGCGCACGGCGCTCCATATCAACAGCACAATAATGAAAGTAAAAGGCCACGGCAGATACAGCATCGAAAGCCAACTTAACGTCAGTGTGATGGCTAACGTGAGCAGCGACTCAAAAAGCAACCTTGGGTTGCGATGGCGCAGCAGATAGTGTGGTTTAAATAACAATCCCAGCGGCACCAGTGCCAGTGCGCCGATGGATTCTGACAGTACCCATATCAAAAATGCCCTGAGAGGATCGTCTCCGGGCGTCAGCAGGATAACCAGAACACCCCCTAACAGAGGTGGAACAATGGCGCTGCCGAGTGCCAGACGCAGCCAGTCAGCCAGATTTTGCAAGGGGTTATACCACGGCAGCAATTTACGCAGTAGCACTGCCCCGACCACGGCTTCAACAATATTGATGGTCGTCCAGGTCATGTTCAGCGAGCTGGTGGAAAAAAGCAGGATGGATGCGGCGATATTTCCCAGCGAGCAGCTCAGCGCAATCCCCGGCCACATGCGCCCGGCATGGCGATAAAACGCCACCATCATGATGGACGTCGGGAACCACAATGGGGCGAGTTGGGTGCCAAACTGCGAAAGCTCAAGCGAGAAAAGGGTAAAGATAAACGAGACTAAACCTAAACTGACCAGGTGAAGCAGCGGGTGGGGCAGGGCAATTAATACATGCTGTGATTGTTTGCTCATTACCGCTTTATCCGCAAGACCAGGTCGCCAGTATTCGTTTCTGTGTTTATGCTAGTACAAAAGTTTTACATTTTATATGCGAATTGCTCATAAAGTGACGTAAAGGCGGATAATTTGCGCAACTGCGTATAACATTTTTTACCTTGTATAAAACTGATCAACGTAATTTGCCACCGGGAATTCTTCGTCAACAATTAACTCTGAGCGCGCGGCAACGCTATTCGACTGGTATCAGGCGGATGAAATCCCTATAATTGCCGCGTTTGGCGCTTCGTCGCCCCCTTCCTAACATCCAGGTTAATCAGGTCGCTAAATATATGACTGATCAGTCTCATCAGTGCGTCATTATCGGTATCGCTGGCGCATCGGCTTCCGGCAAGAGTCTTATTGCCAGTACCCTTTATCGTGAATTACGTGAGCAAGTCGGTGATGAACACATCGGCGTAATTCCCGAAGACTGCTATTACAAAGATCAAAGCCATCTGTCGATGGAAGAACGCGTTAAGACCAACTACGACCATCCCAGCGCGATGGATCACAGCCTGCTGCTTGAGCATTTACAAGCATTGAAACGCGGCTCGGCAATTGACCTGCCGGTTTACAGCTATGTTGAACATACGCGAATGAAAGAAACGGTGACGGTTGAGCCGAAGAAAGTCATCATTCTCGAAGGCATTTTGCTGCTGACGGATGCGCGTTTGCGTGACGAACTTAACTTCTCAATTTTCGTTGATACCCCGCTGGATATCTGCTTGATGCGCCGCATCAAGCGTGATGTTAACGAGCGTGGGCGTTCAATGGATTCAGTGATGGCGCAATATCAAAAAACTGTGCGCCCGATGTTCCTGCAATTCATTGAGCCATCTAAACAATATGCGGACATTATCGTGCCGCGCGGCGGGAAAAACCGCATCGCCATCGATATATTGAAAGCGAAAATAAGTCAGTTCTTTGAATAAGCTTGATAAATTGTGTACCGTTCAGTGATAACCTGGTATGCCCTTGACGTAATTGGCGTTAAGGGAGTGATGCGCGAAAGGAGAAAATGCCATGCGTCTGTGTGACCGAGATATTGAAGCCTGGCTTGATGAAGGCCGTTTGTCGATCAACCCACGTCCGCCAGTGGAGCGTATTAATGGCGCGACGGTGGATGTGCGCCTGGGCAATAAATTTCGTACCTTCCGTGGTCACACGGCAGCGTTTATCGATCTGAGCGGTCCCAAAGATGAAGTGAGCGCCGCGCTCGATCGAGTGATGAGCGATGAAATCGTGCTCGACGAGGGCGAGGCGTTTTATCTCCATCCGGGAGAGCTGGCGCTGGCGGTGACGCTGGAGTCGGTGACGCTGCCAGCCGATCTGGTGGGATGGCTGGACGGTCGTTCCTCACTGGCGCGTCTGGGGCTTATGGTGCACGTCACCGCGCACCGTATCGATCCGGGCTGGTCTGGCTGCATTGTGCTGGAGTTCTACAACTCCGGTAAGCTGCCGCTGGCGCTGCGTCCGGGCATGTTAATTGGTGCGCTGAGCTTTGAGCCGCTTTCCGGCCCGGCGGCGCGACCTTACAACCGCCGTGAAGATGCGAAATATCGCAACCAGCAGGGCGCGGTAGCCAGCCGAATCGATAAAGACTAATTCAGGCCCATTGAGGATACCATGAGACGATTTCTGACGACGCTGATGATACTCCTGGTCGTGCTGGTGGCCGGGTTATCTGCGTTAGTGTTGCTGGTGAATCCGAATGATTTCCGCGACTATATGGTCAAGCAAGTTGCTGCACGTAGCGGTTATCAATTGCAGCTCGACGGGCCACTGCGTTGGCACGTCTGGCCGCAACTTAGTATCCTCTCCGGGCGAATGTCTCTCACTGCCCAGGGCGCGAGCCAGCCACTGGTTCGCGCAGACAACATGCGTCTGGACGTGGCGCTTTTACCACTGCTGAGTCATCAACTGAGCGTTAAGCAGGTGATGCTAAAAGGGGCAGTGATCCAACTGACGCCGCAGACGGAAGCGGTACGCAGCGAAGATGCCCCAGTTGCACCGCGCGACAATACCTTGCCGGATCTGTCAGACGATCGCGGATGGTCGTTTGATATATCCAGTCTTAAGGTGGCGGACAGCGTGCTGGTGTTCCAGCATGAAGATGACGAGCAGGTGACAATCCGTAATATCCGCCTGCAAATGGAACAAGATCCCCAACATCGTGGTTCATTTGAGTTCTCCGGGCGGGTTAATCGCGATCAGCGCGATCTCACGATATCCCTTAACGGTACGGTAGATGCTTCTGATTATCCGCATGATTTAACGGCGGCTATTGAACAAATTAACTGGCAGTTGCAGGGTGCCGATTTACCAAAACAAGGTATTCAGGGGCAGGGGAGTTTCCAGGCCCAGTGGCAGGAGTCACATAAACGCCTTTCATTTAACCAAATTAGTTTGACCGCCAATGACAGTACGCTGAGCGGGCAAGCACAGGTCACGCTGACAGAGAAACCGGAATGGCAGCTGAGACTGCAATTCCCGCAACTGAATCTTGACAACCTCATCCCGCTTAAAGAAACAGCGAACGGTGAAAACGGTGCCGCGCAGCAGGGGCAGAGCCAATCCACGTTGCCGCGCCCGGTCATTTCTTCGCGTATTGATGAACCCGCGTATCAGGGGCTGAAAGGCTTTGCGGCAGATATTTTGTTGCAGGCCAGTAACGTGCGCTGGCGCGGAATGAATTTTACAGATGTTGCCACGCAAATGACCAACAAGTCGGGTCTGCTGGAAATTACTCAACTGCAGGGCAAGCTTAACGGTGGACAGGTTTCGCTGCCGGGCACGCTGGATGCAACATCAACAAGTCCGCGGATAATCTTCCAGCCACGACTGGAAAACGTTGAGATTGGCACCATTCTGAAGGCGTTTAACTATCCGATTTCGTTGACCGGAAAGATGTCACTGGCTGGTGATTTCTCCGGTGCTGACATAGATGCCGACGCATTCCGCCACAACTGGCAAGGACAGGCGCATGTCGAAATGACGGACACACGCATGGAAGGGATGAACTTCCAGCAGATGATTCAGCAAGCGGTAGAGCGTAATGGTGGTGATGTGAAGGCCGCTGAAAACTTCGATAACGTGACGCGTCTTGACCGCTTTACCACCGATTTGACGTTGAAGGATGGCGTCGTGACGTTAAACGACATGCAAGGTCAATCGCCTGTGCTGGCGCTGACAGGGGAAGGCATGTTGAATTTGGCAGATCAAACCTGCGACACCCAGTTTGATATTCGGGTCGTGGGTGGCTGGAACGGGGAAAGCAAACTGATTGATTTCCTCAAAGAAACGCCAGTACCGCTGCGGGTTTATGGCAACTGGCAGCAACTCAATTACAGCCTGCAAGTGGACCAGCTGCTACGCAAACATCTACAGGACGAAGCGAAACGTCGCCTGAATGACTGGGCCGAGCGGAATAAAGATTCCCGCAATGGCAAAGATGTGAAGAAGTTGCTGGAGAAGATGTAAGTCATCCAGATGACATATGCTGTAAGCCTGATAAGACGCGTAAGCGTCGCATCAGGCAATCACGTAGATTACTTTCAGCAAAGATGAATCATCTGTATAAGTAAGATACTTCAGCGAGGGTGTTGGTCCGGCTGTAAATCGCCGAATCGTTTCCTGTAGGCCGGGGCAGCCCACATGGATGTGGGCTGAGGGCGCGTTTTACAGGGATAATG